>NZ_SLUN01000006.1:0-172568 GCF_004340685.1 Hydrogenispora ethanolica
GAAGAATATTCTAAGGCGCGCGAGAGAACCCCTGTTAAGGAACTCGGCAAATTAACCGCGTAACTTCGGGAAAAGCGGTGCCTCGGTATCGTGGATGGATTTACTCCAAAAGCGAGAAAAGGTTGCAAAGAAATGGCCCAAGCGACTGTTTACCAAAAACACAGGTCCCTGCTAAGTCGCAAGACGACGTATAGGGGCTGACGCCTGCCCAGTGCTGGAAGGTTACGGGGAGAGGTCAGCGGAAACGCGAAGCTTCGAACTTAAGCCCCAGTAAACGGCGGCCGTAACTATAACGGTCCTAAGGTAGCGAAATTCCTTGTCGGGTAAGTTCCGACCTGCACGAATGGCGTAACGACTTGGGCACTGTCTCGACAGGGGGCTCGGCGAAATTGTAATACCTGTGAAGATGCAGGTTACCCGCGGTTAGACGGAAAGACCCCGTAGAGCTTTACTCTAGCTTGGCATTGAGTTTTGGTAATGTTTGTACAGCATAGGTGGGAGACTTTGAAGCGAGTGCGCCAGTATTCGTGGAGTCGACGTTGGGATACCACTCTAACGTTACTGGAATTCTAACTCTAAGCCGTAAGCCGGATAGAGGACACTGCCAGGTGGGGAGTTTGACTGGGGCGGTCGCCTCCCAAAAAGTAACGGAGGCGCCCAAAGGTTCCCTCCGCGCGGTTGGAAATCGCGCTTCGAGTGCAAAGGCATAAGGGAGCTTAACTGCGAGACAAACAAGTCGAGCAGGGACGAAAGTCGGGCTTAGTGATCCGGTGGTTCCGAGTGGAAGGGCCATCGCTCAACGGATAAAAGCTACCTCGGGGATAACAGGCTTATCTCCCCCAAGAGTCCATATCGACGGGGAGGTTTGGCACCTCGATGTCGGCTCGTCGCATCCTGGGGCTGAAGTAGGTCCCAAGGGTTTGGCTGTTCGCCAATTAAAGCGGTACGCGAGCTGGGTTCAGAACGTCGTGAGACAGTTCGGTCCCTATCTACCGCGGGCGCAGGAGATTTGAGAGGCTCTGTCCTTAGTACGAGAGGACCGGGATGGACGCACCGCTAGTGTCCCAGTTGTCACGCCAGTGGCACGGCTGGATAGCTATGTGCGGAACGGATAAGCGCTGAAGGCATCTAAGCGCGAAACCGGCCTCAAGATGAGATCTCCCATAGGGTTAACCTAGTAAGACTCCTTGTGAGAACACGAGGTTGATAGGCCGGAAGTGTAAGTGCGGTAACGTACTCAGCTGACCGGTACTAATCAGTCGAGGGTTTGACCTTGTATTGAGAGGTGGGAAGTGTGAGGTGAGAGGTTGGAAGACCTTAAGCTGAACCTTCGAAGCTATCTCAAAGCTATGTATCTTTGCTTCTCGGTATTGAAAAATATCTTCCTATTCAGTTTTGAAGGTGTTGAAGTTGGATTCCAGTTTCTAGTTTCCAGCTTCCAGCATCTAGATTTCCTGGTGTTGATTGCGAGGGGGTACCACCTGTTCCCATCCCGAACACAGCAGTTAAGCCCCTCTGCGCCAATGGTACTTGTCGGGTAACCGGCCGGGAGAGTAGGTCTTCGCCAGGAGCGATTTTTTCAAACCAAAAGACTTCGGAGAAATTCCGAAGTCTTTTGGCGTTGTGCGCTGATTTATTGAGCCTTGGCGGTCGCCGTTTTGCGTTGGGTGGTGGGATAATAGGCAGGATAATAACGGTTGAGCCATTCCAGATCGTCCCGTTCATCGTTCGCCTCATACCATCCCTTGTCAAAGAGCTTGCTGACGCGCTGGAAATACTCTTCATACATCCGGCCCACCCGTTCCATCGAGTAGTTCTTTTCCGCCCATTCCCGGCAGGCCTTCGGTTTGATCCGGTGGATATTCCGCACGGCCCAACAGAATTCCTCAAAGACCCGGCAGCGGTAACCGGTTATTCCATGGAGAACGGTTTCCGGAAAGACTCCCCAATCGGTCGTGATGACCGGAGTTCCGCAGAGCTGGGCTTCAACATTTACTCCGCCGAACGGTTCCAAGTAATAAGTGGGCATCAATACGGCCTTGGCATTGCTCAAGAACTTGGCCCGTTCCTCGGGACCGACCGCGGGGAAGTAACGGATGTACTTCTCCGAGCCGAGAGCCAGCCCCTCGTCGGGATTGTCCAGGGAGCCCTGGCCGACCACATAGAGTTCGTTGCCGGTGGCCTTGGCGACTTCCGCCGCCACCTGAACACCTTTGCGGGAGATAATCCGGCCGAAATAGAGCAGGTAATCTTTCTTTTGAGCTTGAAACGGAAAATCGCCCGGGTCGAAATAATTGGGGATAACCGCATCATACCAGACCCCGTCGTCAATCTTCATCAAACCATAGATATAATGCATCCAGGCATAGGACTCGAATACCCGGTGTTGCGAGAAGACGCCGGTATAACCGATCCCTGACTCCACTGTCAACAAGCCGACTGCGTCGGCAATGGGCTTTTGATAGTTACCCATGGGACAGAGCAAAATATCGTGATTTTGTTTACGCTGCTGAATGGCTGCGATAGCGTTGGTGTTAAAAGTCCGGTGTGCCAGGTCGGTAGGATCATGTTTGAAAAAATTCTTGGCTTGGTCGTATTTGCCGTAGGCCTGTTCCAGGATCTCCGGGTTCGAGACCGGGATGAACTCGTCGCAGGCAACCTCCGAGCCTTCGATCCCGTAGAAATACAGCGTATGACCATAACTTTTGATCATTTTCGCCAGTTTTACGATCTTCTGAGTATACGCGCAGGCGGAATTTTTTTTATGCGTGGCCAGATGGGCTAAACCGAGTAAATGAAAGCGTAATTGACTCATCATTCTCCCCCTACCCATGAATGGTTACGAATTTTGGATTCGGTAAATATTATGAGCGGGGATTTCAGAGTGTCCCGTGTTTAAAGCTCCAGTCGCCCCTCCCGGGTATCAATCGGGCCATTTGGCGATGGGTGAAAAAAATATGTTCCACCAGCCAGCGGCATAAGCGCGCCTGGACCCGCCAGGCCAGTTGGGCCGTTGCTCCGTCACGGAGCAGCATCAGCTTGAACTCCCGGATATCCCGGACCAGCGCGGCGTGCTCCGCCTGGTGGCGCGTTATCTCGGGGAAAGAATATTGCCGCAGGATGACTTCTTCATCCCGGAAAGACGCCGCGCTGTAGCGCTCCAGAAATATCAGGGAGGCCAGGATCTGGACGGAGCGCGTCTGCCTGAGGTAGGCGTCATGCAGGGTATTGAGGTTCCTTAAGAACTGCAACTGGTGCCGATCCACCGCCTCGATGCCCATCCGTACGAGGTCGGGATGCCAAAAGATTGCCATGGTTACCTCCGAACACACTTGTCTTGCTGAAAAGTTCTGGACCCTGAGTCCGGTCCATGATGATCGCTGCGCTCTTTGCCGTTTCGGTGATACAGATCTATTCGGACAAACTGAAACTTATACCCTGGCTTGAAAAAAATCCCGCCAGCTGCGTTTTTCCTCCCCTTCATTCCCCCCGGGCTTATCCCTCACGATACCGGCCGGACCATTGCTTCCGATTCATCTCCAATCCCAATGGCTACGGTCAACCGGAAACGTGCTTCCGCCGTCCAAGAACCCAGGGCCATGACTGCCGTCGTTTGTTGATCCACAAAATATAAGGTGGCGAGGGTCGTCACGGGACCCTTATCCGTCGAAGCAGTGCCGGCCCCGGCCACCGGCGTCGTTTTATCCGTCCAAGGACTGACGCACGTCAATGCCGGAAACGCGGGATTCAAAGCCGCTGGCTCCCGGAGCCAAAGGGGGACCGCATTGGGGGAGCGGAAACGGTCGCAATGTTTGCAATACATTGCGGTCGTCCGCCCAATGAAGTGCAATGGCGAGGGAAAAAAGATTCCTGTCAAGAAAAATTTTACTTTTCCATAAAAAAAGAAGCTCCGAAGCAGGTAAAATCGGGCCATGGTTCGGGAAAACTGAATCCGCTGCCGGATCATACTTTTCTTTATCCCGTGAATTTAGTACAATAGAGTTTCAAATGCCTGCGTGACGCAGTAAAGCGCGCTGCGGACCTGCCGGAGGAGCAGGGCCGGGCCGGTACGGCTTTCGTGCGTGGAAATTTGGGCGACTGAAGGAGGGAAGGTCATGCCGGTGGAAGAGCACCCGGCTTTCCCGGAGGAACGGGAACGGTTGGATTATACGTTAGGATATGTCGAAGCTTCGCTGGAGAATAGCTTGGCGCGCAAATCGCGCGTGGACAAGGACGCGCAACGGGCGCGCCGGGGGTTTAATAACGAGGGCAGCCAGGAATTCACCGATATGCTGTTGAACGCGGCGATTCAGCCCGGCTTGGAATTGAAGGTGCGCAACCTGGAGGCGGCCCGCTCCAAACCCTACTTCGCCCGGATGGACTTCCGGGAAACGGGAAAGGAGGACGCCGAAAAGCTCTACCTCGGCAAGTTGTGCCTGAACCGGGACGAGGACCAGAAACTGATCATCGTCGATTGGCGGGCGCCCATCGCCAATCTGTACTATGAAGGCCGGCTGGGCGAGGCGGGCTATCATTGCCCGGAGGGCGAGATCCGCGGCGATCTGCTCCTCAAGCGCCAGTTCACCATCGATGACGGAAAGCTGCGCGAGATCTACGACATCGATATCACCACCAACGACCAGCTCCTCCAGACTTCACTAGGGGCCAACGCCGATAACCGGCTCAAGGAGATTGTCGCCACCATCCAGGGGGAGCAGAACCGGATCATCCGCGCCGACATGAACCTGCCCCTGATCGTACAGGGGGTGGCCGGCAGCGGCAAGACCACCATCGCGCTGCACCGCATCGCCTATCTGGTCTATAATTTCGCCCCGTCCTTCCGGCCGGAGAATTTTATGATCATCGCGCCGAACCGCCTCTTCCTCAATTACATCTCGGAAGTCCTGCCCGAGCTGGGGGTGGAGCGCGTCAAGCAGACCACCTTCACCGATTTCGCCATGGAGCTGATCGGCGAGAAGCTGAAGCTGACCGATGCCTATCACAAGCTGATCGCCCTGGTCAAGAACGAGACGCCCGCCGAGAAGGCGGCCAACGATCGGACCATCCGGGCCGCGGCGCTCAAGTCGTCCCTGACCTTCAAGGAGGTGCTGGAACGGTATGTGCGCCGGATCGAGGCGGGATTGCTGCCCGCCACCGATTTCCGGGTCGACGAGTGGGTGATCTACAGCCACGAGGAGATCCGCGACCTCTTTTACCGGGATTACCGGGACTGGCCGATCCTGCGGCGCCTCAAGGAGCTGGAAAAACATTTCAAAAAGCGGATCAAAGACCGTAAAGACGCGGTGATCGAACGGCTGCAGCAGCGCTGCAACGCCATGGTCTGGAATTATAAGCTGAAGCTGCCCGAGGGGGAAGAGCGGCAGCAAAAGATCATCCGGACCATCGACCAGAAGAACGAGAAGGTCCAGGAGATCGAGCGTTTCACCAGAGAGGGCATTAAGGAGTACTTCCAGCAGATCCCGCAGCTGAAACCCAGCCAGTACTATCGGGCGCTGATCGACGACGCGGCGCTCTTCGCCGAATTGGCGGCGGGCTTGCCCGAGCCGGAGCTGCTGGAGTACATCCGCACCCAGACCGCCGCTCTCACCGCCTCCGGCAAGCACGAGATCGAGGACCTGGCGCCGCTGATCTATCTGAAGCATGTTTTCTACGGGATGAATGAGAAGATCCCGGTGAAACACATCGTCATCGACGAGGCCCAGGATTTCAGCGTCTTTCAGTTCTATGTGCTGAAGCAGATCATTCGGGACAGCTCCTTCACGATCCTGGGCGATCTCAGCCAGGGCATCCATTCCTACCGCGGCATGCAGGACTGGCAGGAGCTGCGGCGGGAGGTCTTCGGCGCGGGCAGCTCCTTCCGGACGCTGGAGCAGAGTTACCGGACGACGGTGGAGATCATGGAAGCCGCCAATCAGGTGCTCGGCCGGATCAACGACGGACGGCTGGTCATGGCCAAGCCGGTGCTGCGGCACGGTCCGCCGGTCACCATCGAGCGCCGGGAGACCCTGGCCGGGCGGGCGGCGGCTTTGAGCGAGCGGATCGCCGCTGCCCGGCGCGAGGGATTTCAATCGGTGGCGGTGATCGCCAAGACGCTGGATGATTGCAAAAAGCTGCACGGCCAGATGGAAGGCGGAGCGGAGCGGCCGCTGGTGATCACCGGCAAGGAGACGGAGTACCACTCCGGGGTGGTGATCGTCCCTTCGTACCTGGCCAAGGGTTTGGAGTTCGACGTGGTTCTGATCGCCGACGCCGACCGCCGCTATTACGGGGAGAACGAGCTGGACGCCAAGCTCCTTTATGTGGCGATGACCCGGCCCCTGCACCGGCTGCATATCTATTACGGCGCGGAGCTGACGCCGTTGCTGGCCGGGGTCGCGGCGGCGGAGCGTTAGGAGAGCGAACAGCTTCGATTATCCCTTGCTTGAAACAATTCCTGTGATCTTTTATCACAGTTCTTAAAAAAACGTTGCCAAAACACCATGATCTCCGGACGGGGTTTATCGCAACGCTTTTTAAAAGCGTTGTGATAACCCTGTCCGAAGGCCAGGGTGAACACAAAAGCTCAGAAAAGCAAGTGATAAAGTCGTTTTTTAGCCCACTGAAAGGATGATTTCCGAATGGACGACTTTATCACATGGCTTTTAAAATGAAACATTTACCAGCGCGTTGTGTAATATGACGCTAAAGTTCCCGGCGCGAATTCCGAAAATTAGATTGTAATCCATCGCTCAATACGACGGAATGATGAGGTGGGTCCGATGAAAAAAGTATTAATCGTGGACGATGAGCCGGCGATCCGTTTTTTGATCCGTGCCACGCTGGAAGACGAAGGGTACATGCTGGATGAAGCCGCCGATGGAATGGAGGCTTTGAAACGCATCGCCGCGGACAAACCGGACCTAATCATTCTGGATGTGATGATGCCGGAGATGACCGGATACGAACTCTGTCAAAAGCTCAAAGCGGATCCGGCCACCCGGGGGATGGTCATTATCATGCTGACCGCCAAGGGGCAGGAACAGGACCGCCTCCAGAGCCAAAGGATCGGCGCGGATGATTATATCCGCAAGCCGTTCAGCCCGCTGGAGCTGATCGACAGGGTCGCCGCCGCGCTGGGCTGAAGCCTGCGCCGGATAAGGATGAATGCGATGAGAAAAAGCATTAAACATAAGATCATGTTGGGTTATACCGGAGTCATCCTCGCGATGACTCTCATTATCATCGGAACCCATCTGTACTTCAACGCCAACCTGCGGCAGGCCCGCGCCAAAGCCGATCATTACAGCAATAGCCAGATCTACGGGGCCAAACTGGCGGTTCACATCAGCGGCGCCGGAGTGGCCTTGAGCAATTATCTTGCGAGCCGGGATCGGCAGCAGTTGCAACTGTTCTTCGAAAACCAGAAAAAGGCCCGCCAGGATCTGGAGGCCTTGAAACAATCGCGGGTCAAGAATGACCGGACGTTGGATGAACTGGAGCGGACCGTCGGTTCCTTCCTCGATTATCTGGACCGGACGGCGATGAATAGCGATGAAATGCCCCGGGCGCAGTTGGATCTGGGGCTGGCCGCTTCGCTGAAGGCATGTTCGCTGTTTTTAAATCACTCCGATGGGATGCAGCAGCGGGCCGCGGGACTTTTTGCCAAGCGGTTTCAGCAATCTTTCTACATTACGCTGGTCTTTGTTTTCCTGGTGGCGCTCGGAGCACTGCTGGGGGGATATCTGATCACCCACGGAATGACCGCTTCCCTGCGGAGACTGATGAAGGGGATCCGCTCGGTGAGCGCCGGCCAGTTCCAGCCGGTGGAAGCGGTGAATTCCGAGGACGAGGTGGCGGAGTTGGTCACCGCCTTCAACCGGATGATCCAAACCATCGAAAAGAACGAATTGGAACTGCAGGAAAAGAATGAAGAACTGCTGGCGCAGGGGGAGGAGCTATCGGCCCAGAATGAAGAGATCCTGGCCCAGCAGGATGAGCTGAATCAAGCGTTGACCAATCTCACCCGCCAAGAAGAGTTGCTGAGCGGGCTCTATCAATTCAGCCAACGCCTGACCCGGACGATCGAACTGGACGGCTTGGTCCAAGTGGCGCTGCGGGGCTTGTTGGAGGAGGCGCGCGCCGAGGTCGGCGCCTTCCTGCTCTATGAGCATAACGCGCTGGAGCCCAAGGCGGTGGTCGGTCTGGAGCGGCTGGAACTCCCCGGATTCCGGACGGATGAGGGCCTGGCCGGCAGGGCCTTTTCGGAGAAGAAAAGCCTGACGGTGAAGTACGGCGAAGGGCAACTGCAGACCCGCGGCTTGCGCGGCCCGGTCCAGATGGCTCACGAGATCTACCTGCCGCTGCTCTTCAACGATAAAGCCCTGGGACTGATCGTCGTCGGGCGCACCGGCCCGCGGGAGTTCACTGCCGAAGAGCAAAAACGGTTGGGTTCGTTGGCGGACCAAGTGGCGGTGGCGTTGCGGAATGCCCTGGCGCACCTGGAGATCTATCAAACCCTCAAAAAGCTTCAAGAAGTGGACCAGCTGAAGTCGGAATTGATTAATACGGTCAGCCACGAACTCCGGACACCGTTGGCGAGCGTTCTGGGCTTCGCCGAGCTGCTTTTGAAGAAGCCGCCCGGGGAAGCCAAGGCTCAGAAATATATCGCCACGATTTATCATGAGTCGCAGCGTCTGACCAATCTGATCAACAATTTTCTGGATTTGCAACGGATCGAGAACGGCCGGCTGGATTTTACCAAAAAGAGCGTGGATCTGGAGCCGCTGCTTCAAAGCAGCGCCGAAATATACCGCAAGCAGAGCCAGGCGCATGCGATCACCGTCGAGGTCGAAACCGGGTTGCCGCCAGTGTTGACTGACCCGGACCGGGTGCTTCAGATCATCGGAAACTTATTGTCTAATGCGATTAAATACTCGCCCCAGGGCGGTCCGATCCGCCTGAAGGCCATTCGGCGCGGCGCGGCGTCGGTCCAAGTTTCAGTGGCCGACCAGGGCCTGGGGATCCCCAAAGAAGCCAGGGACCAAATCTTTAAACCGTTTTACCGGGTGGACAATTCCGAACGGCGCCAGATCGGCGGGACCGGGCTGGGGCTGGCCATCTGCCGCCGCATGGTGGAAATCCTGGGAGGAGAGATTTGGTTCGAATCCGAACCGGGAAAAGGCAGCGTGTTTCATTTCACGCTGCCACTGGCCGAGAGTCCGGCCGCTTCACCCCTCCATGCCAATGGCGGCAAGGACGGCCTGGCCCCCTGGATCCTGGTGGTGGAGGACGATCCGGCGATGGCGGAATTCATTGAAGAGTCGCTGCAAGCCTCCGGTTACGCGACGACTACGGTGAGCAACGGCCCGGAGGCCATGGCGGCGCTGCAACAAAAGCCCGTGGCCGTCATTTTGGACCTCATCATACCGGGCCCGTTCGACGGATGGGAAATCCTGCGCCGCCTGAAACAGGATGCTGCGACCCAAGGGATCCCGGTGATCATCTCCAGCTGTCTTGACCAGCGGGAGGAGGGCTTAAAGCTGGGAGTCGCGGATTACTTGGTCAAACCGTTTTCCCCCGATAAATTGGTAACCAAATTGAAGACCGTAATCCAGCTGTCGCCCGGCGTCTTGGGACTGCCGGAATCCTGCCGGCTGGCGGACGGCGCGGAAGCCGTGGTCGAGCTGCTGGAGAAGAAAGGCTTTGTCGTCAAAGATGTACAAAAAGAGCCCGACCTGTTGGTAATCGACCTCGATCATCCGGAAAGAACGGCCTAAGGAGGTTGTTTTCATGGCCAAAAACGCACGGCGCTTTCAGGGCGCCACCATGGTGAAGGCGCGGGAAATCTTTTGCAACGGACTTCAGGAAAAAATGCCGGAATGCGGGGAAGCGCTGGCCGCGCTGAACGCGGGGACTGCTTCGCCTCAAGCCGCGGAGAGGGTGTATCGATTTGTGCACACCCTCAAGGGTTCGGGCCGGATGGTCGGAATGACCGCGGTGGCCGATGCGGCCGCGGCGATGGAAACCGCCTTGCTCCTGCTCCGGGAGTATGATATCCCCTGGGGCGAGGGGCTCCGGCGTTTTTTGAACGAGCGCTGGGCCGAGATTCTGGCCGCAGTCGAGCAGTGTCCCGAGGAGTCCTGCGCCACCGTAGCATCCGGATTCTCCAAGCCCAACGGCAAGAGAATCCTGGTCGTCGACGATGACCCCGCGATCACTACGTTCGTCCGGGATTACCTGGAGAAGAATGGCTTTGCCGTTGCGGTCTGCCACGATACCAAAACGGCCGAGGAATCCCTCATGGCCGAGCTTCCGGATCTGATTGTGTTGGACATGGTGTTTCCCAACGGAGACGGGATCGAGTTCTGCCGGGCGCTCCGCTCCAGCGAAGCGTGGGGAATGATCCCGGTCATTTTTTTGACCGTCAAGGACAGACTCCAGGACAAACTGTCCGGATTCTCCACCGGCGCCGACGATTACATCTGCAAGCCGTTCAAGGTTGAGGAACTGTTGGCCCGGATCGAAGCGGTTTTAAAGCGGGCTTGCACCAACGAGGAGCTGATTCTCCGGGACGAACTGACCCAAGCTTATAACCGGCGGTACTTGCAGAGTTTCCTGGCCGCCGAAATCGCGCGCGCCCAACGCACCGGGGAACCATTCTCCCTGGCCATGGTGGACCTCGACCATTTCAAGAAGATCAACGATTCCCACGGGCATTTGGCGGGCGATGAGACCCTCCAGGCGCTGGTGCAGACATTCCTCGGGAATTTGCGGGGGACCGATGTCATCTGCCGGTACGGCGGCGAGGAGTTTGTCATCGTCATGCCGCGGACCCCGCGGGGCGACGGAGTGAAGATTATGGAAAGGCTCCGCCAGACCATTGCCGGAAGGCCGTTGCAGTTGCGCCGGAGCCAGGTGGAGATCGCGCTTACTTTCAGTGCCGGGGTGGCCGGATTTCCCAGTGACGGGATTTCCGGGGAGGAGCTTCTGCGAGCGGCCGATCAGGCTCTATATCGCGCCAAAGCGGCGGGGCGGAACCGGGTGATGCAGGCCGGCGGGGCCGATGAAAAAGCCGGTGCCGGACCCGCGCGATAACCGGGTCCGACTTCTCATGTGGAGACCGGGTCAGACCCGGTCTTCCGCTTCTTCCGTTGCGAAGGTGTCATCCTTCTTCTTGCTTCCATAGAGCCGGTAAGCGGTCAGTCCCGCCCCGACCAGACAGATGAGCCCGGCGCTGATATAGACGTAGCGCATTCCATAGATAAAAATATCGGCCCGGCCCGGGATATAGTCGGCCACATGGCGACCGAGCCTGCTACTCATCTGGCCGTACAGCAAGGTGGTGGAGAAGGTGATTCCGACCACCATGCCCAGGTTGCGGACCAGGGCGTTGACCCCGCCGGCGATTCCCAGCTTGGTCCGGGGCACGGTGGACATGATCAGGGAGTTGTTGGGCGACTGGAAGAGGCCGTTGCCGATGGACATCACCGCCAAGAAGACGATCATTAGCCAGAGCGAGGAGTGCTCGGTCAGGGTGGACATCAGAAACAGCCCAATGCTGGTGAGGACCAGCCCCAGGAAGGTCAGAAACTCCGAGCCGATATGGTCCGACAGATAACCGCTGACCGGAGCGACCACCGCCAGGACCAACGGATAGACCATCATGTAGAGGCCGGTGATCTCCGGGGGCAACTGCTGAACGTATTCGAGGTAAAAGGGTTGAATAATGTTGGGGCAGCTGATGGCGATGAATGAAATAAAGCCGCAAAAGAGGCTCAATGAGAAGAGGCGGTTCTCGAAGACCTTCAATTGCAGCAGCGGCTGTTCGACCCTTCTTTCCAGCAGGATAAAGGCGGCCAGGGATAGCGCGGCCACGATGAATCCGCCGATAATCCAGGGTTGATCAAAGCCGCTGGCCTGCCCCTGAGTCAGGCTGCCGAACAGCAGCACGATGGCCGCGGTGAAAAGAAAGGCGCCCGGAAAATCGACCCGCTCCCGACTGGCCTGCCTGTCATCGGGGAAGATGCGCTGGCCCAAAATGAAAGTGAAAATGCCGATCGGCACATTGATCAAGAAGATATAGTGCCAGCTGAAGGCGGCGATGATCAGGCCGCCCAACGGCGGGCCGACCATGGTACCCAGAGCGACCGAGGTTCCCGAGATTCCAAGCGCCCGCCCCCGTTCGTGGCTGGGGAAAACATGAGTGATGATCCCTTGGCTGGTGGACATGGTCGCCGCCGCGCCGACTGCCTGGAGCACCCGGGCGACGACCAGGATCGGTAGCGAACCGGCGATGCCGCACAGCAGGGAACCGAAACTGAAGAGAAGGATCCCGAATTTGAAGACTTTGGTCTTCCCTTGAATATCGCCCAGCCGTCCGAAGAGGAGGATGGTGGCGGAAATGACGATCAGGTAACTGGTGACCACCCAGCCGATGGCGGCCATGGATACCCGCAGCTTCGTCGCCAGCACCGGCAAAGCGACATTGACGATGCTGGAATCCAGGCAGGACATGAAAACCATCAGCACCACGTTAAACAGTATCCACCAGCGGCGTTTCTCGATAGCGGTTTCCGGATTTGTCATGAGGTTCTTCTCCAATTCGTTGATCAATATCATTGTAGGATATACCGTTATCTTAACTCAATCTTATTATGAAAAAAACCCTTCCGTTTATCCGGGAAGGGTTTTTTACCAAAAAGTTAAAAGCGTTGTGATAAACCCCGTCCAAAAGGCCAGGGTGAACATAAAAGCTTAGAAAAGCAAGTGATAAAGTCGTTTGTCAACCTTTTATAAACTGATTTTTGGTTCGAAAGACTTTATCACATGGCTTTTAATTATCGTCCTGGCGGTTATTGGGTGGCTGCTGCTTCGTTCTTCGCCGCTTCGGCCGCTTCTTCGCCTTCCATTTCCCGGGTGTGGGGGATGACCAGATTCAGGATGATGCCGATGATGGTCGCCAAGGCCATGCCGTGGAATTCCACGCCGCCGACGGTGATCTTGGCGCCGCCGATCCCGATGACCAGGATGACCGAGGCGATGATCAAGTTCCGCTTCTGCGAGAAGTCGATGCCCGCCTCGACCAGCATCCGGATACCGGCCGACGCGATGATGCCGAAGAGCATGATGCTGATGCCGCCCATGACCGGCACCGGGATGGTCCCGATCAGGCTGCCGATCTTGGGGATGAAGGACATGATGATGGCGATGACCGCGGCTCCGCCGATGACCCAGACGCTGAAGACCCGGGTAATGGCCATCACGCCGATATTCTCACCGTAGGTGGTGTTGGGAGGTCCGCCGATCAAGGCCGCGACGGCGGTCGCGATGCCGTCGCCGCTGAGGGAGCGGTGCAGGCCCGGGTCCTTAATGAAATCCCGGCCAATGATTTTGTTGGTTACGATTAAATGCCCGATATGTTCGGTGATGGTCACCAGGGCGATCGGGGCCAGGGCGATGGTGGCGCCCCAGGTGAATTTGGGGAAGATGAACCTGGGCACCGCGAAATAACTGGCGTTTTTGATGGGTTCGAAGCTGACTTGTCCGAGCATTAAGGCGAATAAATAACCGCCGATGATTCCGATGAGGATCGGGATGACTCCCAGGAAGCCGCGGAAGAACGAGGCGGCGATAATGGCGATTCCCAAAGATACCAGGGCAATCAAGAGATATTGCGGGTTGTAGGTGGTTCCGGCGCCGTTCATGGCCATATTCACCGCGGTCCCGGCCAGGGCCAGTCCGATGACGATGACCACCGAGCCGACGACGACCGGAGGGAGGAGCTTATCCAGCCATTGGGTGCCGAATTTGGCGATTAACAGGGCTACAAGCACGTAGATGAGACCGGCGACGGCGCAACCGCCCATGGCCAGCGCGATCTTATCGGGACTCCCCACCGTTCCGGGGGCTGCGCCGATGATCGCGGTCATGCCGGCGATAAAGGCGAACGATGAGCCGAGGTAAGCCGGGATCTTGCCTTTGGTGATCAGGATGTACAACAAAGTGCCGACTCCGCTGGAGAAGAGGGTAACCGAAGTGTCCAGCCCCACCAGGTAAGGGACCAGAACCGTGGCACCGAACATTGCAAACAGGTGTTGCAAGCTGAGCGGGATGCTTTGCAACAGGGGAAGCCGTTCGTTCACGTCAACTTTTTTTCCGAGCATTTCGCCATCCTCCATTTTTTTGTTTCATGTAATTCCGCTGAATCTATATAAGTTCTTAAAGCTGAACTTATAAACGGTGAAAATGCGTCCATCCGAGTCTTTCCGCCGGCACACGCCTTAGGATGTCCGGGGACGGGGCGGCCTATTTTTCCGGAATGCCCCGGCTGGATATTGCCGGAAAAGCCCATAAAAAAACTCCCGGTGCGGGAGATGTCGAACTCGCTTCTCCCATCGACCTTTTGGCTGACGAGAAAGCGATCAGGCCGTGCTGCGGAGAAACGCGGCGGCGGAGCGAGAATGAATAGCGGGCAGCGGGCCATGGCAGGTCCCGGACTCCGCCTGCGTTCGATGAAGCAGCAAAACCGTTTGCAACCGCCCCGACTCCTTCCCAATCAAAATCCACGTCATCCTGGTGATTCCGGAGCAAAAATCTTGGCGAACAAAAAACCTTCTTACGCGCGCAAGGCATAAGAAGGTTAAAATTAGACAAACCGCTATTTTTCACCTTCCTAACCTCGCGGGGCTAGCTTTAAAGGATCCTCAATAAGATTATCAAAGAAACTTCGGGCTGTCAATGAGCAAAATGAAAAATGCCGGGAGGGGCGCGCCGCACGAAAGTTTGGATAGGCATGGACGACCTCGGGGAATCGTGGTATGATTATGGATAAAAATGAACAATTCGACATGCGGGGAAGTATTTTCAGATGAGCATCTTTGAGATTATCATGATGATCTGTTTCGGAATGGCCTGGCCTTTTTCAATCTATAAATCGCTGAAAACCCGCCAGACCGGCGGGAAAAGTTTAAGCTTCATGGTGATCGTCCTGGTCGGCTACGCGGCGGGAGTGGTCCATAAGCTGCTTTACAGCCAGGACCGGGTGATCTATTTATACCTTTTGAATGCGCTGATGGTCCTGGCCGACATTCTGCTCTATCTGCGGAACGAGCGGTGGCAGCGGAAGATCGCCAGTTTGAAGAGCAAAGTATGACATGTTTAGGAAACTGTTACTTTCGGCTATAGGAATTGCCGCGAGACTTCGCGAAGAAAAGATGTCAACTTATGCAGTTGCGTTCATGAGGTCGGTGACAGTACCCGGTTGTCCTTTCGTAATATTCGTCAGCCGGCAGGGACCGGAGCCGCGCCTGACGAGCGTGTATAAAAATTCATTTTTGTGATGAACGGAGGCTGGAACGTGACCGAGAAGAGATTGCCTTTTACCAAAGCACAGCTGGAGGAGATCATTGCTCAATATCCGACGCCGTTTCATATCTATGATGAGCGCGGCATCCGCGAAAACGCCCGGAAGCTGAACGAGGCCTTTGCCTGGGCGCCGGGATTCAAAGAGTATTTCGCGGTGAAGGCCACGCCCAATCCCTACATTTTGAAGCTTTGCCGCGAGGAAGGTTTCGGCGCCGACTGCAGCTCCCTGGCCGAGCTGATCCTGGCCGAACGGTCCGAAATCCGCGGCGAAAACATCATGTTCTCCTCCAACAACACCCCGGCCGACGAATATCAGAAGGCCCGCGAATTGGGAGCCATCATCAACCTGGATGATATCACCCACATTCCTTACCTCGAAAAAGAGGTGGGCCTGCCGGACCTGGTCTGCTGCCGCTACAATCCGGGACCGCTGCGGCAGGGCGGCAATGCCATCATCGGCCTTCCGGAAGAGGCCAAATACGGATTTACCAAGCAACAGCTGTTGGAGGGATATCGCTCCTTGCGGGACCGGGGCATCCACCGTTTCGGGTTACATACCATGGTCATCTCCAACGAGCTGGATCCCAACTACTTCGTGGAGACCGCCCGGATGCTCTTCGAAGTGGTCGTCGAGATTGCCCAGGCGCTGGGGATCCGCTTCGAGTTTGTGAATTTCGGCGGCGGGATCGGCATTCCGTACCGGCCGGAGCAGAACGAGGTGGATGTCAACTATATCTCCCGGGAGATCAAACGACTCTATGATGAGATGATCGTCCCCAGCGGGCTGCACCCCTTGAAACTCTTCCTGGAGAGCGGCCGCTATATCACCGGCCCGTACGGTTATCTCGTCACCAAGGCGATCCACCGCAAAGAGATTTATAAAAACTATATCGGCGTGGACGCCTGCATGGCCAATCTGATGCGGCCGGCGCTGTACGGGGCCTACCATCACATCACGGTCATGGGCAAAGAACACTTGCCCCACGATCAAACTTACGATGTCACTGGCTCGCTCTGCGAGAACAACGATAAATTCGCCATCGATCGCCAGCTGCCGAAGATCGAGAGCGGCGATATTCTGGTGATTCACGACACCGGCGCCCACGGGTACGCCATGGGCTTCAACTATAACGGCAAATTGCGCTCCGCCGAATTGCTCCTGAAGCCGGATGGGGCGGTGGAGCTGATCCGGCGCGCGGAGACGCTGGAGGATTACTTCGCCACCATCGATTTTACCAAACTGTACGAATTCAGCAAATGTTAACATATTAAAGGGGGAACAGTTGAGATGTCTTTAGCCGCGATTCAGGAATATCTGAAGCGGGTGGAACCGGAGCGGATCGACCCCGGCTTCCTGGCCTATCTGGCCAACCTGACCGAAGTCGCCAAGGTGGCCCCGGGGATTGCCCGTTCGATCGTCAAGGAGCTGCGGGACCAGCGGAGCAACCTGAAGCTGATCGCCAGCGAAAACTATTGCTCGCTTGCCACGCAGCTGGCCATGGGCAACCTCTTGACCGACAAGTACGCCGAGGGCTTTCCGGAGCACCGTTTCTACGCCGGCTGCGACAATGTGGATGACATCGAATCCTACGCCGCCGAGCAGGCCAAGCAACTCTTCGGCGCCGATCACGCCTATGTCCAGCCCCACAGCGGCGCCGACGCCAACCTGATCGCCTATTGGGCGATCCTGAGCGCCCGGGTGAAGACCCCGGCCCTGGGGGAGACCGACCCCTCCAAACTGTCGCGCGAGGATTGGAACAAACTCCGCCACGAGCTCGGGAATCAGCGTCTCTTGGGCATGGATTACTATTCCGGCGGCCATCTGACCCACGGCTACCGCCAGAACGTTTCGGCGCAGATGTTTGACGCCTACAGTTACGGCGTGAACCGCGAGACCGGACTGCTCGATTACGAGGCCATCGAAGCGCTGGCCCGGGAGATCAAGCCCCTCATTCTGCTGGCGGGCTACAGCGCCTATCCGCGGCCGATCAATTTCCGCCGCTTCCGGGAGATCGCCGACAAAGTCGGCGCGGTCTTCATGGTGGATATGGCCCATTTCGCCGGCCTGGTGGCGGGCGGCGTCTTCAGCGGCGATTTCAACCCGGTGGCCCACGCTCACGTGGTGACGACCACCACCCACAAGACGCTGCGCGGGCCCCGCGGTGGCCTGGTGCTCTGCTGCGCCGAGTTTGCCGAGCATGTGGATAAAGGCTGTCCGCTGGTGATCGGCGGTCCCCTGCCGCAGGTGATGGCGGCCAAGGCCATCGCCTTCACCGAGGCCAACCGGCCGGAGTTCAAGGACTACGCGCGCCGGATCGTTCAAAACGCCGCCGCCCTGGCGCAAGGCTGTATCGACGAGGGCCTGACGGTGGCCACCGGCGGCACCGACAACCACCTGCTGCTCATCAATGTGCACGGCCTGGGCCTGACCGGCCGCCAGGCCGAGAGCGCGCTGCGCGAGTGCGGCATGACCCTGAACCGGAATTCGCTGCCCTTCGATCCCAACGGCGCCTGGTACACCAGCGGCTTGCGGCTGGGCACCCCGGCTACCACCACGCTGGGCATGGCCGAGCCGGAGATGCGGGAGATCGCGGCCATCGTCAAACTGGTCCTGACCCATACCCGGCCGGAGACCATCGCCACCGGCGCCAACGCCGGGAAGCCGAGCAAGGCCAAGTATATGGTGGATCCGGCGGCTAAGGCCGAAGCCAAGGCGCGGGTCAAGGCGCTGCTGGACCGGTTCCCGGTCTATCCGCAGCTGGATCTGGAGCTGATGGAGCAGTATTTCGGGTAGCATGAACCGCTTCCGTCGGTGAAGCGTTCATGACTGTTGCCAAGTGATTCATCGGGCGGCGTCATGCCGCGCCGGAAAAAACGGCGCCCGTCTCTTCGTTGGAGACGGGCGTTTCTTAACAAAGCTTAGGACTTCATCCCTCCGGTATCCAATGGTTTGCAACATTTTTCCCGGCGACAGCCGCGCTTCGCAAGTTGTAAAA
Source organism: Hydrogenispora ethanolica (assembly GCF_004340685.1). Lineage (NCBI taxonomy): Bacteria > Bacillati > Bacillota > Hydrogenispora > Hydrogenispora ethanolica. The sequence continues at coordinate 18,360 of NZ_SLUN01000006.1, forward strand.
ACGAAATTCCGGCACACTCCTCCAACGCGCGCGGCAAGTTGCTTTTTTGCCTATAATGATTATAATAAGAATAACAGATCCAGACGGTGCCAGATCTGTCAATGCCCAAAATAATAATCCATAACACAATGAATCTTGCGGCTGCGAAACGAAGATCGGAACGGCCCCGGATCGATCTTAAGCCATTCAAGTAAGATCTTGAATGATTCCCGATCGATCTTAAGCCATTCAAGTAAGATCTTGAATGATTCCCGATCGATCTTGAGCCATTCAAGTAAGATCTTGAGTGATTCCGGATCGATCTTGGGTCACTCAAGTAAGAGCTTGAATGATTCCAGATCGATCTTGAGTCATTCAAGTAAGATCTTGAGTGATTCCGGATCAATCTTGGGTTACTCAAGTAAGATCTGAAGCGGTTCCGGATCGATCGTGATCCACTCCAGTAAGAGGCGGAATGGTTCCTAAGCGGTCCGGAGTTCGCCAAGGGATGGGTCTTTTCGCGGCATTGCAAACGGCGAGAAAGGCGGCAGTTCATGGGTACGCAAGCGACGGCGAAGTTTGAAGGATTTTACCCGGAGACCCTGGAGTTTCTGCGGGAGGTGCGGGCCAACAATAGCAAGGCGTGGTTCGAGGAGCGCCGGCCCGAGTATGAGCGGGTGTTGCTCGAACCGATGCGGGCCCTGGTCGGGGAGTTGGGCGGCTTTATGCTGGCGGTGGATCCGCGGCTGGAGGTCAGGCCGGCGGTGGGCAAGACCATCTCGCGCATCTTCCGGGACACCCGGTTCTCCAAGGACAAGTCGCTCTTCCGCAGCAACATGTGGTGCTCTTTCCGGCGGGCGTTTCAGGAGTGGGAGGATACCCCCTCGTTCTTCTTTGAGATCAATCCGGACGAGTACTGCTACGGCATGGGCTTTTATCTGGCGTCCCGGCCGACGATGGCCGCCTTCCGCAAGCGGCTCGACACTCAACCGGAGCAGTTTCTGGAAGCCATCCGCCCGCTGGGCTCCGGCTATTTTGAGCTGGAGGGAGAGCAGTACCGGAAGCCGCTGGGCCCGGCCAAGCCGCCGGAGCTGGCCGCGTGGTATCAACGGAAGAATTTCTACCTGATCCGCTACGGCCGCCCTGGCGCGACGCTCTTCAGCGCGGAATTGGTCCGGGAATTGCTGGATGGTTTGGAACGGGCCGTGCCGCTCTACCATTATCTTTGGGAGACGGTCGCCGCCAGGGACGCCAGCGCCTAGAGCGGCCGCGGACCCGAGGCATGAGGGGAGGCTATCATGATGTTAAACGTGGGATTTTTTATCTTCGACCAAATGGAGCTGTTGGATTTCGCCGGACCCTACGAGGTCTTCGCGGTCACTTCGGAACTGAACGACGACGGGCTTTTTAAGCTCTTCTCCGTCTCCGGGGACGGCAAAGCGATTCAGACGGTTAACGGCTTGAAAGTCCTCCCCGATTACGGCTTCGGGGAACATCCCGCCATTGACCTGCTGGTGGTGCCGGGCGGGGTCGGCACCCGGGACGAGATGAATAAGCCGGCGGTGCTGGAGTGGCTCTCCGGCGCTCAGCGCCAGGCGCGTTACACCATGTCGGTCTGCTCCGGCGCCCGGCTGCTCGGCAAAATGGGGCTGCTGGACGGGGTCGAAGCCACCACCCATCATGAGGTCCTTCCCCACCTGCGGGAGATCGCCCCGCAGGCGATCATCCGGCCGGAGGCCCGGTTCATCGATAACGGCGCCATTCTGACCTCCGCCGGGATCTCGGCCGGAATCGACCTGGCGCTGTATCTGGTGGAGAAGCTTCATGGCGCGGAAATCGCCCGGAAGACCCGGATCTACATGGAGTACGGCAACTGGGAGGAACTGGTATGATCCGAACCGCCCGGCCGGAGGATGCGCCGGCCATCCAAGTCCTCTATGAGATACTCTGCCCGGGGCTGCCCGTCCGGGTACTGCCGGAGCGGATCGCCGCCATCGACACGGATCCCCGTAATTTCCTGCTCGTCGCCGAAGCCGCCGGCCGGGTGGTGGGGACCGCCTTTCTGACCGTCGCCTTGAGCCCGATGTTCGGGACCCAACCGTTCGGCGTCATCGAGTATCTGGTGGTCGATCCGGGAGCGCGCGGCCGAGGCGTCGGCGGCCGGTTGATGGAGCAGCTGCTGGATATCTGCAGGGCACAGCATTGCACCGCCGTGCTCCTGGCCAGCAGCGCCCACCGGACCCGGGCCCATGCCTTCTTCGTCCGGCACGGCTTTGACGGCGACGCCAAAAAAGGGTTTGTGAATTACCTTAACCGGAAATCCTAAGCGGGGCCGGCCGGTCAGCTCTGAAAATAAATTAGTAATTATTGGCGTTTTTCAACATTTGCTCATTTTTCTCACAATCGGAATGCTTTGTTGATCGGCGTTTGCAAAGTCGCGGCCGGCCTGATCGAGAAGAGATTGGTAATTCAAATTGTAAATTGGCACGAATTTTGTTGCCAACTATGGGCAGATTGGCGTTTTTTTGATATAATTATTGAAAACGTTCCACAGGAGGCGTCGTTATGCCGAACACCATCGCCATCATCGAGGATGAACAAAATATCGTCGAACTTGTCAAATATAATCTGGACCGCGAAGGTTACCGCACTATCTCCGCCAACACCGGCAAGAAAGGCCTGGATCTGGTCCATCAGGAACTGCCGGACCTGGTGATTCTGGACCTGATGCTGCCGGAGCTGGACGGAATCTCGGTCTGCAAGCAACTGCGGGCCGATCAGACCACCAAGTCGATTCCCATCATTATCCTGACCGCCAAGAGCGAAGAGGCGGACCGGGTATTGGGCCTGGAAATGGGCGCCGACGACTATGTTACCAAGCCGTTCTCCCCGCGGGAGCTGGTGGCCAGGGTCCGGGCGGTCCTGCGCCGCAGCGGCAACGTGGATGAGGATGAGCCGGAGATCATCGAGAACGGCGAGATCCGGATGGATCTCCGCCAGCATATCGTGAAAGTCCGGGGCGAGGAGATCGAGTTGACCCCGAAGGAATTCGATTTTCTGAAGCTCTTGTTGCTCAATCCGGGACGGGCCTTCACCCGCGAGTTCCTGCTCGAACATCTCTGGGGCTATGAATATTTCGGCGACACCCGGACGGTCGATGTCCATGTGCGCCGGCTCCGCCAGAAGATTGAGACCAACGCGGCCGATCCGATCTATTTGGAGACCGTGCGCGGCGTAGGATACCGGTTCCGGGGAGAATGACCATGCCCCGGATGCGCAGAGTCATGATACAGTTGGGGGGGTTTCTCCTCCTTCTTTTTTTGCCGTTTTTATTATCCGGCGTCATGCGCCGCAATTTTAACTTCGTCCTTTTCGGCCTGGTCTGGTTCGGCCTGGTCGGCTGGCTGATCTATCGCTGGCTGCGCAATCCGCTGAAGGATCTCCTGGATTACACCGAGAACCTGCGGCTGGGGATCCCCATCCGCAACCGGATCAGCCGGCGGGACGATATTTACGGGCAATTGGCCAAGGGCCTTGAGAAGCTGGAACGCTCCCATACCAGCCACCTTAGCACGCTGCACGGCCGGATGGAGGAGATACAGGCCATCCTGACCAGCATGTCCGAGGGGGTTATTGCCACGGACATCACCGGCCGGATCAGCCTGATCAACCCGGCCGCCGCCGAGCTGTTTCATCTCGGCCCCGGCGAGGGAGTGGGCGAGTTCCCCTACAAGGTCTTCCCCCGTTCCGAATTGGGAGAGATCTTTCATCAGGTCTACGTGAAAGGCTATCCCCAGGCCCTGGAGCTTACCTGGCCGGGCAGCCCGGAACGGGTGCTCAATCTGCACCTGGCGCCGATTCGCGGCGACGAGATTGAGGAGATCCGGGGCGTGGTCGCGGTCATCGGCGACATCACCAAGCTCCGCCAGCTGGAGTCGATGCGCAAGGATTTCGTGGCCAATGTCTCCCATGAGCTGAAGACTCCGCTCACCTCGATCAAAGGATTCATTGAAACCCTGATCGACGGGGCGATCGAGGATCGGGGCGCCGCCCAACGCTTCTTGGGGATCATTCACCAGGAGACCGAACGGCTGAATCATATCATCGCCGACCTGCTCGACCTCTCCAAGCTGGAGTCGGGCCGGACCGAACTGAATGTCAGCACCATCGACCTGGATGAGCTGGTGGCCGAGGTGGTCGACGCGGCGGAAAACCGGCTCCGCGCCAAAAATCTTGAATTAACGCTGGCGATCGAGGCCAAAGTAATCTCGGGCGATGAAGATCTGCTGCGCGAGGTGATCGTCAACCTGTTTGATAACGCGATGAAGTACACCCCGGAGGGCGGGGCCATCAAAATCGGCAGCGCCGAAGGGCCCGAGGGCGTGGAGGTCTACGTCGAAGACACCGGATTCGGCATACCCGAAGAGAGCCTGCCCCGGCTCTTTGAACGCTTTTACCGGGTGGACAAAGGCCGTTCCCGCGAAATGGGCGGCACCGGGTTGGGCCTTTCGATCGTGAAACACATTATCGAGCGGCATTGCGGCAAGGTCGCGGTCAGCAGCAAGCTGGGCCGGGGCAGCCGCTTCTCCTTCATCATTCCGCATCAATTCGACTGTGAGGAGTCCCATGGAACGGTTGAATAAATTTCTGGCTGCCGCGGGGCTGGCCTCGCGGCGGGGGGCCGATACGCTGATCGCGGCCGGACGGGTCAAAGTCAACGGCGCCGTGGTGCGGGAGTTGGGCACCCAGCTCGACCCGGCGGCCGACCGGGTCGAAGTCGACGGCCGGCCGGTAGTCCCGGCGCCGCAGTATGAATATTTGATTCTGCACAAGCCGCCGGGCTATCTGACTACGGTCAGCGACCCGTTTGACCGGCCCACGGTGATGAAACTGCTCCCTCATACCAAGACGCGCATATACCCGGTAGGCCGGCTGGACCTGGACACTTCCGGGTTATTATTTTTTACGAACGACGGCGCTCTCGCCCTGGCTCTGACCCACCCGCGCCATTGGATCGAGAAGGAATACCGGGCGCTGGTGGCGGGGGTTCCCTCCGCCGGCCAGCTGGAACAATTGCGCCGGGGCATCCGGCTGGAAGACGGGATGACGGCTCCGGCAAAAATTGCGATAGAACGGGTTGAAAATGGCAATGCTATGGTCAGGATTATTTTGCGGGAGGGCCGGAAACGCCAGGTCAAACGGATGCTGCAAGCCGTGGGCCATCCGGTGCGAACGCTGCAGCGGTTGCGGATGGGCCCGCTGTGCCTGGGAGAGCTCCAGCCCGGCCAGTATCGTCCGCCGACCCCGGAAGAGCTGGCGCAGTTACTGGAGCTCAAAGCGGAGCTGGGGCGGTCCGGCCGTTAGGGCCGGACGCTGAAGCGCGCCGGACCGGAGGGCGTTGGGGCCAACGCAAAGAAAGGAACAGAGCGCATGCCGGTCAAAGCGAAGATTCGATACGATTATAAAGCGGAGACTCAAGGGAGAAGGTTCTTCTGGCAACGCCACGATCCGTGCCAGGCGGCCAAGGAGATCCGGGCCCGCCAGATCGCACTCTTGAGAAACCTGCCTTTTCAGGGCCTTAATGTCACCGACCTTGACAGCAGCCAGGAAGTTTATGTCATGCCGGAGGCCGGAGGCCAACGCGAAGCGGCCTACGCGCCGGTGGAATTGACCGTCGAAGCGGAGTCGCTTGAAGATCTGATGCAGCTCACCCTGTGCGAGGAATTTCGCAAGATTAAAGTGGTCGAACCGTCGGAACTGCACTTATCCACCGGCGATGTCGAGCGGTTATTATTCAAAATGACCGCCGAGTACCGGGAGGAGTTAGATCTGGAATGAACAGCGCCGTTCTCCTCGAGCAAGACCTTCATGGAAAGTTGGGCGAACATGCCGGTTAAGTTTATCACCAGACATTTTTCCAAGGACCTCGGGATCGACCTTGGGACCGCCAACAGCCTGGTTTATGAGCGGAATAAAGGCATCATCATCCGGGAGCCGTCGGTGGTGGCGATCGCCAAAAGCACCAAAGAAGTCCTGGCGGTCGGCACCGAAGCCCGGCAGATGATCGGGCGGACACCCGGGGATATCGTGGCGATCCGGCCGCTGCGGGAGGGAGTCATCGCCGATTTTGACATTACCCGGGAGATGATCAGAAACCTGATCCGCAAGGCGTGCCGGGGCCGGATCTTTATCAAGCCGCGGGTGGTGATCAGCATTCCCTCGGGGACCACCGAGGTCGAGCGGCGGGCCGTGATCGAGGCCACGCTCCATGCCGGCGCCCGGGAAGTCTTCCTGATCGAGGAGCCGGTGGCCGCGGCCATCGGAGCGGGCCTGCCGGTTCATGAAGCGACCGGCAATATGATCATCGACATCGGCGGGGGCACGACGGATATCGCAGTCATTTCGCTGGGCGGCATCGTAACCGGCCAGGCGGTGCGGACCGGCGGCGATACGATGGACGACGCCATTGCCAAGTTCATCCGGAAGAGCTACAATCTGATGATCGGCGAACGGACCGCCGAAGATATCAAGATCTACCTCGGCTCCGCCTTTCCGCTGGACCAAGAGATCGAGTACGAGGTCCGGGGCAGGGATCACATTACCGGTTTGCCGAAAGTGATCGTCATCAATTCGGAAGAAGTGCGGCTCGCCTTGAAGGAACCGCTGGCCGCCATCATCAATGCGGTCCGTCAGACCATCGAGCGCACTCCGCCGGAACTGGTGGCGGACATCATGTTCAAAGATATCGTTCTGACCGGCGGCGGAGCGCTTTTGAAGGGACTGGACCGTTTGCTCGCCGCGGAGCTGGGAATGAACGTCAAGATAGCCGACGATCCGCTGAGCAGTGTGGCAGTGGGCACCGGGAAAACCCTGGAACACGTCAACCTGCTTTCACGGGTCCTGGTGGCCGCCAAGAAGGCCAGCTCCTAGGCAGGAGCTATCGCTGGATTCCGGCATCTTGCTCTACGACATTTTCCGGTATAACCTGCTTGGCGGCAGGTTTTTTTATGGCCGGGGAAATGACCGGCCCCGTTTTACGTTATTGAAAGTGATATAAAAGCCATGTGATAAAGTCCTCAAATTCGGAAATCACTCTTTCCAAGGATTAAAAATCGACTTTATCACTTGCTTCTCTGAGCTTTTGTGTCAACCCTGTCCTTCGGACTGGGTTTATCACAACGCTTTTAAACTTGCGACATATCCGCCGCCGCAAGTCGCATAAATTATGAAGGATGTTGCCCCCCCGGGAGCCGGGGCGTAAAAAGCCCTGGGCTGCCGCAGGACGCGCCATAAATTGTGAGGAACAGGAAAAAGGAGTTTCGCTCTTTGTGGTGAATATTTAGTCGTTTAGGAAGGAGCGTTGATTGTGATTTCTACCAATCGAAGTTGGCAATTGGGAGTGGGCATCGTCGCCATGGTCCTCGGTATGCTGCTGGTCTTTCAATTCCGTACCGAGTGGAAAATCCGTTCCACTCTGCCAACCCGGCAAATTAATGAGCTGGCGAAACTCTTCAGCACTCAAAAGCGGCAATTGGAAAAGTATGAGCAGGAGATCGCCGACTTGCGCAAGCAAGTGAAGGATTACGATCGCGACCGCGAGGTCACCCGGTTAAAGATGTCCGCCGGCCTGGTGCCGCTCTCCGGCAAAGGGGTGCGGATCGTGCTCAGCGATTCGGACAAGAAGTTGAAAGACTATGAAGATCCGGTCTTTTATATCGTGCATTACGACCAGCTGGAGTTGTTGGTCAACGAGTTGTGGGCCGCCGGGGCGGAGGCCATCTCCGTCAATAAAAACCGGATCGGCAGTACCACCGGGTTCAGTTGCGCCGGGACCACTATTTTGATCGATACCAAGCGGCTGGCTCCGCCGTATGTCGTGGAAGCCATCGGCGACCCCGAGAATCTGAAGAGCGCCTTGATGATGCCGGGCGGCTTCGTGGAGCAACAGATCCTCTCCTTCAATTTGAAGTTTTCGATCCAGCCCGAAGACGAATTGTTGATCCCCGCTTATAAGGGGAGCATCTCCTTTGAGCATGCCAAAATGGCCGAGGAGGGGGAATAATCGATGTTTGTGATCATCGGAGCCATTCTGGGGGTCCTGTTGGGACTGTTACTGCCTTATGATATTCCGGTCAATTGGGTTAAATATTCGGCCATCGCCATTCTGGCGGCGCTCGATGCCATCTTCGGGGGCCTGCGGGCCCAATTGGAGCGGAAGTTCTCGCTGAACCAGTTCATCAGCAGCTTCTTTACCAATACCGCCTTGGCGGCCTTGCTGGCCTATCTCGGCGATATTCTCGGAGTGGATATTTATGTGGGAGCGGTGGTGGCTTTCAGCATTCGGCTCTTCCAAAACCTCTCCATGATCCGCCGCGCCATCTTCGACAGATTCCAGTGGCATAACGGCCTGGACAATCAGCACGGCAAGGACGTCTGAAAAAATCTTTTTCCCAAATATCAGCAATCAAAAAAGGCGGACCGTGGGCCCGCCTTTCGCTTGCAATTCTTTTTATTCGACGTGATAGATGAAATAATTCCGGATCTCCGGCCGGGGCATGGGCTGCACGTCCAGCATCAGGCGCTCGGCGCCGCTCGTCGCTTGCACCGCCACGCTCTGATCCGGCGGGACGCTGGCGTAGCCCGCGGTCATGGCTGCGGCCAGGTTGAGCAATCGCTCGTCGCGGGGGCCGACATACAGGGTGACCGGGCCGGCGACATCGGGGGCTTCCAACAGATAGTCCTGGGGTTGTGCCAGATTGCGAAGCTGTTCGTTTTCGGCCTCGTCCTTGCCGATGAAAATCTTCACCTCCGGCGAAAGGCGCAGCTGCCGACCGAAACGGAGCAGGTTGACCGAACGCAGGTCCAGCCGGCCGTTGTGCCGGATCAGGTCTTTGATCTTCTGGCTGTACTCCTCATACGTCAAGAGACAGCCCCCGGCCGGGCAGGGATAATCCAGGCCGTAGCCCTCGGCCAGATCCATCTGCTGCCGCCGGCCCCGGCCCTTGATGTCCAAAAGCCGCTGCCGGTCGATCCAACCCTGCTCTTCGGGGATGGTCGGGCGCAGGTGTTTGGCGGAGAGCGGCCGCAGGATGTAGCCCCGTAATCCCGAATCGCGCTCCACGATATCCAGGGCGTCTTTCCGTTGCGAATTGGGGCGTTGATCGACGACTTCCCCGGTCACCAGGAAAGAAGCGCCGATCTCGTCCATCTTCTGTTTGGCCAATTGAAACTTGTGAATCCGGCAGTCAAGGCAGGGATTCATCCGCCGGCCGTAGCCGTGGGGCGGGTTTTCCACCAAGCGCAGATAATCCTCGCCGCAACCCTGATAATGAAGCTTGATGCCGAGCTGGCTGGCGGCGCTGGCCGCCGCCCCGCAACCGCCCGCCGCCCCCGAACAGCGGCAGAACGGACTGGTAAAATTGATCGCCTCTACCTCGATGCCGGCCTCCTGGACAGTCTTCACCGCCAGCATGCTGTCCAATCCTCCGGATAATAAAGCCAATGCTTTCATCAGTATAGCCTCCGTTAAAGTTTGGTCTTGCTTCGCTCGCCACAAAACATTTCCCATCCCAAGCCGGAATGGGAAAAGGAATCCGATTTTGAATTGGAAAACGGTTTTAAATCTTTTCGCGCGCCGACCGGCATAAAAAACTTGCCCCCGGGCGCCGGTTTCCTGGATGAATGCTCTGATATGAGTTTAATATAGGGAGATCTTTTTGTCAATTGAGCGGGCTCTCGGATTTGGCTGCCAAAAACGGCAGGTTTTTCAGGAGGAAACGCGAATATTAAAGCGGTAATCGAATGGATCTCCGGGCCTGCGGTCGGCTCGGATGCGATGGAGGCGTCGTAAGGAGGTTTCATTTTGCAGATCGGGATTTTTACCAATTGTTACAAACCGCTGGTCAATGGAGTCGTCGGCGCGGTGACCCTGCTGCGGAAGGGTTTTCTGGAGGCCGGACACCAGGTCTATATTTTTACCCCGGCCTACGATCATTTCCGGGACGAGGAGGACGGGATCTTCCGCTATCCGGCGGTCGATCTGACGACCAAGGTCAAATACCCGGTGGCCATTCCCTGGTCGCCCCGGATCAGCCGGCAATTGGCCGGCTTGCGGCTGGATATCGTCCACAGCCACCATCCTTTCGTGCTGGGGCCGCTGGCCCGGCGGGTGGCCCGGCGGAAGGGGATTCCGGCGGTCTACACCTTTCACACCCAGTACGACCAGTACACTCATTATGTGCCGCTCCCCGCGGAGCTGGTCAAGTGGAGCGCCAAGCGGCAGGTGCGCCGTTTCGCGAAGACGGTGGACGGCATCACCACTCCGGCGGAGTCGGCCCGCCAGATCTTGATCGGCTATGGGGTGGACCGGCCGATCGCAGTGATCCCCAATCCGACCGACCTGAGCAAGTTCCAATCCGGCGACGGCCGGAAGATCCGGGAACAGTACGGCTTGGGCGGGGAGAAGCTGTTGGTGAATATCGGCCGGGTCGCGCCGGAGAAGAACCTCAGCCTGCTCCTGGCGGCCTTTCAGCGGATGATCGCCCAGGCGCCGCAGGGGACCTTAAAACTGATGATCGTCGGCGACGGCCCGGCGCTGCAACCCCTGATCCGCGAGGCGGAGGAGCGCGGCCTGGGCGACCGGGTGATCTTCACCGGAATGGTCCATCCCGACGCGATCCCCGATTATCTGGCCGCCGCCGACCTGTTTGTGATGACCTCGACCTCGGAGGTGAAGCCGATGGCCCAATTGGAGGCCTTGGCCGCCGGGGTGCCGATCGTGGCGGTGGCCGCGGCCGGCGCCAACGATACTATCGAGCATGACCGGAACGGCTTGCTGACGCCGGAGGATGCCGAGGCCTTCGCCGCCGCCGTGGTCGGACTGGCCTATGACGAATGGAAATACCGGTCGTTCGGGAAGGCGGCGCAGCGCACCGCCGACGCTTACTCCTACCGGCGCATCGCCGGAGAGTATCTGGAGACGTTCGGCCGGTTGATTCACGATATGAAGAGGTGTTAGGGAATGAGACCATCCAAGGAAGAGTATTATCTGAACATCGCTTCGCAGGTAGCGGAGCGCGGCACCTGCCTGCGGCGGAAATTCGGCGCGGTCATCGTCAATAACGATCAGATCATCAGCACCGGGTATGTGGGCGCGCCGCGCGGCACCATCAACTGCTGCGACCTGGAGCGCTGTCCCCGGGAGGCGGCGGGCATTCCGCCGGGGGAACGCTACGAACTCTGCCGCTCGGTCCATGCCGAGGCCAACGCGATCATTCACGCCGACCGGCTGGAGATGATCGGCGCTACTCTCTACCTGGCCTGCATCGACGCGAAGACCGGGGAATTCACTCCGGGCACCAAGCCCTGCCGGATGTGCACCCGGCTGATCATCAACGCCGGAATCGAAAAGGTGGTCGTCCGCGAGGCGGCCGGCCGCTGTACCGAGTATCTGGTGGCCAACTGGGTCTGGGAGGAGAATCTGAATCTCTCCGACGCCAGGGGTTATTGACGTATTCTGTATTCATGCCGCCGCCGGCAGGACTTTGGCGTTCGGCCTGCGAATCTCTGACAAGTTGAGTTTCTTTTGGTCTTGCGAACCAAGACAGTCCATATTGGAAGGAGCGAGTTGGTTTTGGCTTACACAATTACTTTGATTCCCGGAGACGGCACCGGTCCGGAATTGGCCGCCGCCGCGCGGCGCGTGATCGACGCGACGGGCGTGGCTATCGATTGGGAGGTGCTCGACGCCGGGGTGGATGTGATGGAGCAGTACGGCACACCCCTGCCGGATCATGTATTGGAGTCGATCCGTCGTAACAAGGTCGCGCTCAAAGGGCCGATCACCACGCCGATCGGCACCGGGTTCCGGAGCGTCAACGTGGCACTCCGGCACGCGCTGGATCTCTATGCCTGCGTTCGTCCGTGCAAATCCTATCCGGGAGTCCGTTCCCGGTACCAAAATATCGATCTGGTGGTAGTCCGCGAGAATAGCGAAGATCTGTACGCCGGGATCGAATTTGATCTGAACACGCCGGAGGCCGGGCAGATCATTGCCCTGGGCAAGGGCAAGATCCGCCCGGATTCGGCCATCTCGGTGAAGCCGTTGTCGGTGAGCGGCTGCCGCCGCATCATCCAGTACGCCTTCGATTACGCCGTGCGGAACGGCCGGAAGAAAGTGACCGCGGTGGCCAAGGCCAACATCATGAAGTTCACCGACGGCTTATTCTACCGGGTGGGCCGGGAACTCGCCAAGGAGTACGAGGGCCGGGTGGCCTACGAGGAAGTGCTGGTCGACGCCATGTGCATGCAGCTGGTGCAGCGGCCCGAGGCCTATGACGTGCTGGTCCTGCCCAACCTGTACGGCGATATCCTCTCCGATCTCTGCGCCGGCCTGGTCGGCGGCCTGGGCGTGGCGCCCGGAGCCAACATCGGCGACGGCGTGGCCCTCTTCGAGCCGACCCACGGTTCGGCTCCCAAGTACAAGGGCATGAACAAGGTCAATCCGACCGCGCTGATCCTCTCCGGGATGCTGATGCTCCGGCACATCGGCGAGGGAGCGGCTGCCGACCGCCTGGAGCAGGCGGTGGCGGCGGTGATCGGCGAGAATAAGGCGGTCACCTACGATATGAAGGCCGACCGGAACGACCCGACCGCCGTCGGGACCAGCCAGATGGCGGACGCGATCATCGAAAAACTGAACACCTTATAGGCGCGGCCCCCGATCCGGGCGGCGTCCCCATGAACGGCCAAAGGCCCCTCGCTGGAGGGGCCTTTTTGACTGGAACGGGAGCGGCACGGAACGGTTCCTCCCCACGCCAAGCGGTTCGTTTTTCCTTTCGGAAACAGGCCCAAGGTCCCGGAGGAGATTCCCTCTGGAACCGGCCGGGTTGTTTTGCTACCGGATTTGCCGGCCCAGCGGCTGTGCATGGATGCTTAGCAGCCGGGCAGTTCGTTCCAGTCACCGGGCGATCTCGCGCAGCCACTGAGCAGGCTTGCGCGATCACTGAGTCAGTTCGCATGGCAACCGGGCAGAGCCGCACGGCAATGGAGCAACCTTGCACAGTTACTGAGCGGGCTCGCGCAGTCACTGTACAAGTTGGCGCGGTAACCGGGCAAGTTCGCACCGTAATTGAGCGGGCTCGCGCCGAAACCGGGCAAAATCATTCGGGAGCTGAGCCGGTTCGTTTTGCAACTGAAGGAAAATCCCGCGGGCGAACGAGAGGCTGCATGGTAAATAAGTTCAGTTTCAGCCCTCTTCCTTCGGTAATTGAGCCACTGTATGAACATCAAAATAAATTCATGCTTTTTCGATAAAATTCAATGTTGACGGCTGGATCATTCGCGGTATGATTGAAAGGGGTTTCCGCGGATCGCGGCTGCGGCCGGTTCAATGGCTTTACAGAACAGGGGGGTTACGATGAAAGCGCTGAAATCATTCGCTTTGCTTATCCTGCTCATGGCCGGGGTAGCCTTGTTCCCCGCAATGGCGGCGCAGGAACCGGCGTTGGATTTGCCCAACGGCTGGAGCCATTTGGTGATCAACGATTTTGACCGGGTTCATTCGCCGCTGGCGGGAGATCCATACCAGTATCTGATCTTCGGAAATATAGCGACCGAGCCGCCGGCGCCCGGTCTGCCCGAGGATCTGGCGGTCTTCGCGGGGCGTTGGGAAGGAGTGGACATCAGTCCGCCGGTAAAAAACGACCTCAAAATGGTGCTGGTGATCCGCAAGATTACCGCGGCAGGCGGCGAAGGAGTATTATGGGGCGGAGCCAACTTGCAATATCCCATGGATGTCAAGCAATTTCACTTCAACGTCGTCCGGGATGAAGAAGTAGCCATCGAGAGCAAGACTTGGGAGGCAGGAAACGCGGGAACCCTCCGTTTCTCCTACGACCCGGCCAGCCGCTGTCTCCGGGGAGGATTCAAAGCTCCCGGCTCCGGCAGATTCGCCCGGGAGATCATCCTCAGCCGGAAGCGCTCGTTTACCGTCTGCAAAGATTATCCTGCCTATTTGGAGGGCAAACATATTTATGCCAGAGCGTTCAGGGATACTGGCCTGGCCGGGTATGGCCGGGACTATCTCGTCTATCTGCCTAGGGAGTATGAGGCGTCTCCCGGCCGGCGCTGGCCGCTGCTGTTCTTTTTGTGCGGAACCGGGGACAGAGGCGACAATGTCTTCTTGCTCGCCAAGGCCAGTCCCTACCGGTTCATCCGCGAACGGGCCGATCTGCCTTTCATCATTGTGGCCCCGTCGCTCCGCGACTGCGCCGGATTCCGCTCCTTCCCAGTACCTTACCTGGAAGGGGCGTTGCGGGAGATCCTGGCCGATTACCGGGTGGACCGCACGCGGATCTATCTAACCGGAATCAGCATGGGCGGCGAGGCTGTATATCGCCTGGCGTTGCATCATCCGGAGACCTTCGCGGCGATCGCGCCATTAGCGGCGGCTCTCCCGGGTCATATCCCCGGATTTGAGCGGGAAAACGCAACGATTAAGGATATTCCGCTGAACCGCTTAAAAAACCTTCCGATATGGGCAATCCATGGCGCCGACGATCAGCTGGTTCCCTTGTCCGCAGCCCGAAGTACGGTAGCGGAATTGAAAAAAGCCGGAGTGCCGATCAATTTTTCGGTATTGTCCGATCATGATCATGATGTTTGGACGGATACGTATGGGGATCCGGATTTTTATCAATGGTTTTTGAAATATAAAAAATAAAGCAGCCTTGCATAATGACCCCGTAAGATTGATGCGACGGTCCTTTGAACCCTGAAGGATACGACCTGCGCGATCTGCGGTTCTGGCATTTTTACCGGCAATTCTGACGGGACATCTCGCGGCAGGCCTTTCATCATCAAAACATGAAAACGTGGGGATGTCAGAAGTTCAAGGACGGGAAATTTGCGGAAGGTATTTTTGAATCGCCGCGGCCACACCCTCTTCATCATTTGAAAGGGTTACCTCGGCGGCCGAAAGTTTCACCGGGTCGGGCGCATTGCCCATCGCAATGCCTAGGCCGGCGAACTTCAGCATATCCAGATCATTATAGTTATCGCCGATGGCCATGATCTCGAAGCGATGGATCGCGAGCCTCCTGCATAAAAATTCAATGGCCGAAGTTTTCGAGGCATTTTTCGCCATGATCTCCAAATAGGTGGGCTTTGAAGGATAGATATTTAAATTGTCGGAAAAATGGCTTTTGAGCCTCCTTTCCAATCGATGGATTGCGCCGGGCTCCGCCATATATAAAATTTTATTCGGTCCGGTATTTTCTTCTCCCCAGCGCTGCAACAACTCCCTGAACTTCATGATGCTTGGAGAGATATTCGTGATTGCACTCTCCTGTTCCGCCCATTCATCGCTCTCCTCGACGAACCATTCATCCCCTCCGTAGAGACTCATATGCGCACCGACCGTCCGCGCCAAATCATAAGCTTGTTGCACCTGTGAAAGTGTTATCGTTTGGTTGAATAAAATGCCAGTTTCATGGTCCATCACCAAAGCGCCGCTGTAACAGATAATGGGTTGGCTGATATTCAGTTCCCGCTGTAAAAACCGGATTCCTTTCGGCATTCTTGCCGAAACCAGGATGACGGGAGCTTGTTTTTCATTGACGACCCGTTGAATGATGGCTTTGGTGCTGGGAGAGATTTGATGCTGAGAATTGAGCAATGTTCCATCAATGTCCAAACAGATCAGCTTGAATTGTTTCATGCTCTTCCCTCCCGGCAGGACTCAATGTTATAGTAGAGAATTGCATAATACTCATAGAATATTGTATCATCGCCAACCAACATTTTGAAACAATAAAAGAAATTTCATGGGATAGGGTTTACTTGCTACGGCGGTTAAATCTTTATAAAAACCAATTTGGACCGGGTTTATGATAAAATAGAATTACATTGGAAAACATTGTCCAAAGGATGATGTTTCCCTAGCTCAATCTTCTGGAGGTCTGGCATGTCGATTCTCAAAAAATTCATTCACTATTATAAGCCGTATCGCGGGCTGTTTTACACCGATATGTTTTGCGCATTGGTCGTATCAGCGATCGACCTCGCGTTTCCCCAGATCCTGAATTACTTGACCCGGGATCTTTTTACCCGCGGCCCGGCGGAGATCGTGAGCCGGCTGGGATGGATCGGCGCGGGGTTGATCGTCATGTACCTGATCCGTTTCGGCGGCCAATACTACATCACCTCCTGGGGGCACGTGATGGGCGCCCGTATGGAGAGCGACATGCGGCAGGACCTGTTCGACCAGTATCAGCGGTTCTCATTCTCTTACTACGATCGGAACAATACCGGCGAGATGATGTCCAAGCTGGTCTCGGATCTGTTCGACATCTCCGAGCTGGCCCATCACGGGCCGGAGAACATCTTCATCTCGGCGCTGAAGATCTTCGGTTCGTTCGCCCTGCTCTTGATGATCAATGTCCAAATGACCCTGATCCTTTTCGTCATCACGATGCTGATGGTAGGATTCAGTTTTCAGCAAAACCGCAAAATGCGAACAGTCTTCATGGAGAACCGCAAGAAGATCGCCAAAGTCAACTCCCGCGTTCAGGACAGCCTCTCCGGCATCCGGGTGGTCAAGTCCTTTGCCAACGAGGACTTGGAACGCCAGAAATTCTGCGGCAGCAACCTGGAGTTTCTGGACACCAAGGAAGACAGCTACCGAATCATGGGCAGCTTTCACGCGGGGAACGCCTTATTCCAGGGCTTGCTCTATACCACGGTCCTGGTAAGCGGGGGTTTTTTCATCGCCCAGGGCACGCTGCGCGTCACCGACCTGGCGGTATACGCCCTGTATATCGGGATCTTCATGAACCCCATCGATGTCTTGATCAACTTTACGGAACAGTTTCAAAAGGGCTATTCCGGTTTTAAGCGCTTCATGGAGGTCGTCACGACCGAGCCGGAGATCGCCGATAAGGAGGGCGCCGCGCCCTTGGCCGAAGTGCGGGGCGAACTCAGCTACCGGGATGTTTCCTTCCAGTATGATGAATCCGCCGAGGTGCTGAACGAGGTGAACCTCAGCATTGCGGCGGGCCAGACCGTGGCGCTGGTCGGCCCTTCGGGCGGCGGGAAGACTACCCTCTGTTCGCTGTTGCCCCGTTTTTACGACGTAACCGGCGGCGCGGTGCTCATCGACGGCCAGGATGTGCGGGACGTCACCCTGAAATCGCTCCGCCGCGCCATCGGCATTGTCCAGCAGGACGTCTACATGTTCGCGGGCACGATCCGCGAGAATATCGCCTATGGCAAACCGGACGCCGGCGAAGCGGAGATCATCGAGGCCGCCAAGAACGCCAATATCCATGACTTCATCATGAGTCTCCCGGACGGCTACGACAGTTATGTCGGCGAGCGCGGCACTCGCCTCTCCGGCGGCCAGAAGCAGCGTCTGGCGATAGCCCGCGTCTTTTTAAAGAATCCCCGGATCCTGATCCTGGACGAAGCCACCTCGGCCCTGGACAATGAGAGCGAGCGCTACATCCAGGCTTCGCTGGAGCGGCTGTCGCGCGGCCGCACCACCATCGTGGTGGCGCACCGGCTGAGCACCATCCGCAATGCCGACGAGATCATAGTGATCAGCCGGGGCGGCATCGCCGAACGCGGCACCCATGAAGCGCTGCTGGCCCGGAACGGACTCTACGCCAAATACTACAATATGCAGTTCGAAGGGTTGGAAGAGTGAAGCGGGGCGAGGGTGGCCGGCCCTGAACGGCCTCGTCGGCTTAAAAAGCAAAAACTGTCCATTCCCGGGTAAATTTTGGCCGGAAATGCCCGGCTCGATACGGTATAATCTCGCTATGACCAAACGAATGTAAAGGGATGTCAGGAGGAGACCGAGATGCCAAAGCATGTTTTTCCGGTTGATTTCGTCTGGGGGGCCGCCACTGCGGCATATCAGATCGAGGGCGCAGTCCGCGAGGACGGACGGGGAGAATCCATCTGGGATCGCTTCAGCCACACTCCGGGGAAGATTCAGGGCGGAGACACCGGCGACGTCGCCTGCGACCATTATCACCGCTACCGGGAGGATGTCGCGCTGATGCGGGAGATGGGCCTGAAAGGTTACCGTTTCTCCATCGCCTGGCCGCGGATCGTTCCGGCTGGCAAAGGCGCGCTCAATCCGAAAGGGTTGGATTTCTATAATGCGCTGGTCGACCGGTTGCTGGCCAATGGGATTACTCCCTACGCCACGCTCTATCATTGGGAACTGCCGCAGCTTTTGCAGGACCGCGGCGGCTGGGATAACCGGGACACCGCCGCTTATTTCGCCGAATACGCCGCGGTGGTCTTCGAAAGCCTGGGAGACCGGGTCCGCCACTGGATCACGCTCAACGAACCTTCGGTGGTGGCGTATAACGGTCACGCCATCGGCGAGCACGCTCCCGGCTTCACCGACTATGCCCTGGCCGTGCGGGTCTCGCACCATCTCAATCTGGCCCATGCCCGGGCCGTAGCGGCCTACCGGCAGCTGAACCAGGGCGGCGTCATCGGTACAACGCTCAATTTAACCTCGGTCTATCCGGCCGGCAATGCGCCGGAGGATGGGGCCGCCGCCCGGATCGCCGACGGCATGTACAACCGCTGGTTCCTGGATCCGGTTTTAAAAGGCGCCTATCCCCGGGATATTCTGGAGTTGTTCGGCCAAAAACTGCAAGCTCCCGTCATTCAAGCGGGCGATCTGGAACGGATCGCGGCCGCGCCCATTGACTTTTTGGGCTTGAACTATTACTCGCGGCTGCTGGTCCGGTCCGCGCCATCGAGTCCTTTCGGCTATGAGGCGGTCCGGGGAGCCGGACCCTGCACCGCGATGGGCTGGGAGATCTATCCCGACGGGCTGTATGATCTGCTGGTCCGGCTCGACCGGGACTATGGGCATCCCCGCCTCTTGGTCACGGAGAATGGAGCGGCCTTTGACGATCCATTGCAGGCGGGGCGGGTCGCCGACCCGGAACGCATCGCTTACCTCCGGGAGCACTTCCTCGCCGCCCGGCGGGCTATCGAGAGCGGCGTTCGGCTGGAGGGCTATTTTGTCTGGTCGTTGCTGGACAATTTCGAGTGGGCTCATGGCTACAGCCGGCGGTTCGGCCTGATCTATGTCGATTATCCTACCCAGGAACGAATTTGGAAAGACAGCGCCCGCTGGTATCAGGGAGTGATCCGGCAAAACGGAGTCTGACGAAGCGGGAAAAAGCCCGCTCGGAGTCGTGCCAAAAAAAACGGGGTCTTTCCGCTAACTGCGGAAACGGCCCCGTTTGATCTTTCATCGGCTTAATGCGGTACCTCAGTAAGGCAGCTTCGGCGTGAACCCCAGGATCTTCTCGGGCGAGCTGTAATTCACCTGGTATTCCGCATCGGTCAAGAATCTTCGGGTCGCCGTTTCCACCGGTGTCGCACCTTCGCCGCTGTTTTGATACTCCCGGAAGAACTGCTTGGCGGCGGTATTGACATTATCCCAGTCGGTCCAGGCGTCGGGATGGATCCGGCCGTGAAGCGCGGAGGAGATCAATACGACCTTGGCCGGGTTGGGCGCGCCGTTGCTGCCGCCGGTCCAGGCTCCCCGGCCGAGATAGATGTTTTTGGCGGCCATGGCGGGATCCACGGTCAACAGGCAGTCTTTGAAGACATAGCCGTTGTTGAATCCGGCGCCCTGCGTATCGGACGGAGCCGCCGCGGTGATGTAGCCGCCCTCTTTGTAGTAGAGCGAATGAATATGGCAGTTGGCGAAGAGGACGGTGGCGCCGCCGCAGATGAAGTCGACTTCGCCCTCGATATAACAATTTTCGAAGTAAAGCCTTCCCGACCGCAGGTACATCGTATCCTGCTGCCCGAGAAAGATGCAGTTCTTCAAATAGCCCCCTTGCACGTTCCGGGTCGCCAGGGTGATGGAGCGCCGCTCCACGTTGTCCCAGGTCCGGTTCCATTCCGGCCCCTTGTTATAGAAAGTGATGTTTTCGGCCGTAAAATAGCCGGCCTCGGCCAGATTCACCTCGACCAGCAGATTGCCGTCGATATTGCCGTAATCGGCTTCATAACCGTAGATGATGGTATTGGCCGGGCTTTCCCCGACCAGGCTGAGATCCGGCTTGGTAATCTTCAGCTTTTCCTGATAGAGGCCGGGTTTGATATAGATGACCGCGCCGGGTTTTACGGCGTCAATGGCCGCGGCGATGGTCCGGTAAGCTCCGTTGGCCCCGCTGGGCTCGACGATCGCTGCGGCAATCCTGGCAAGGTCCGCCGGCAGCTTCGGGTTGGCCGTTACTTTTTGGGCCGCGTTTTTGCTATACGGCAGCTTCGCCAGGTCGATGACCCCGTCCTTGATCAAGGAGGGATCGACGTAATTCGGATCTTTGCTGCTGGCGTCGGCGGCCGTCAGATTGATGCCGGCCGGTTTTTTGGCTGGTTTCTTGCTGACCGGGTCGGGGTCGTTCACCAATACCGGCTTGGCTTCGAGATCCCAGCCGACGATCTTGCTCAGCTCGGCCAGACTCTTGCCGCTGACGTCTTCGTTCTTGATCAGGAGCAAATAAGGGTAGCGGCCCAGCCCATTGGTGCTGCCATCGTTCTCGCCGAACTGGATGAAGTTCCCGGAGCCGTTCTTCTTTTCAAAATTCGCGGTCTGGTGCCGTTGCTTGCCATCGATAAAGGCGCTGGCGGTCATCGCCTTGCCATCCGGCGCCAGGTCGAAGACCAGCCGGAAATCATGCCAGTCGGAGACGATATTCTCCGGATTCAAGCCGGTCTGGCCGGTACTGCCTTTGATCTGGTTGCTGGCATTGTGGCGCAACACCGACTGGTACTCGCCCCGCTGCCACATGGCCCAGAGAATTCCGAACGGAGTCCCCCGGTCGGGAACCACCGCCCCCTTTGCCTTGAAGATCAATGTCAGCTTGGTTTCGGTCCCATCGAGCGGAATGGTCAGGACATCATTCTGGGCATCCAGCGTATTCAGTTTCAAAAGCTT
Source organism: Hydrogenispora ethanolica (assembly GCF_004340685.1). Taxonomy (NCBI): domain Bacteria; kingdom Bacillati; phylum Bacillota; genus Hydrogenispora; species Hydrogenispora ethanolica. The sequence goes on from NZ_SLUN01000006.1 coordinate 39,322, forward strand.
GTGACCGGCCGCATCGTTGACCAACGAGAAGTGCGCGTTAAAAGTGACGGTGGTTTGAAATCCGTTGGCCTCGATGTCCGCCTTGGCGTCCGTGGCATTCTTCAACCCCGGGATGTACAGGATGTAATTGGCCGGCACGCTGAGATTGGCGGCGTTCTTGGCGGTCGGCGGCGCTTCCTGGCCATAGAGCGGAACCAGCGAGCCACAAAATAACAGCGTTGTCAGGAGCGCCATGGCGAATCGTTTTTGCTTCATCAATTTCTCCCCCTTTTTGCCAAATGGAAATTTGGATAAATGTTTCCACATATTTCAATAAGGATTCTGAAACCCCTTGGAAATCTGACGATCTCGGCAAAAAATGAGCGGAATTGCGCGGTTTTGATTACAAAAATTGCGCTCGGAAATCGCGGGGATGAAAGCGGAAGGGATTGAGATCAATAAAAAAGGGACTGTTCGATATCGTTTGGAAACAGTCCCTCATCGCTTGATTGGGGTTTGATTCTCTTTGAAATCTGATGGTGCTTCGCGCCTTTACCCCTGGCAGGGAAGCAGATCGCCATGGAGCAGCGCCGAGCCTTGACTGCCGGACCCGGTATTGAGCGGGCGGATCTCGGCAGTATCGCCGACAATCGGCGGCCAGGCGGTGATGGTAGTGCCGGACCAGGTGATCAACTGATCCCCGAAACCCGAAGCGACCAGCCGGATCGTGACGGTTTCGCGGGGCGCCGCGGGGTTATCCGTGATCAGGCTCAGCACTCCGGCATAGGAATCGTAATCCCCGAAGGCGGAAGGGTTAGGCAAGGGAGCGGCGGCAATGGTATAGGCCCGGGTACTCATGGCCACTTGACGGACGGTGGCCGAGCCGATCGGAATGTCGGCATCCGGGGGTATCACCGCTAGGACGGGTCGCAGCAAGGAACAGAAGGGCGTGGGAATCAGCGCCGGCTGTTGCGGCGCGGTTCCCGGGATGCAGATCGTCTGGCCCACCGTCAGCCGGCTGGGGTTCACGCCGGGGTTGGCCGCGGTGATAGCCTGGACCGTGACGCCGTAGCGCGCCGCCAGCGTGTAGAAGGTATCGCCGGAACGGATCGTATAACGGGTGCCGGAACAGGTCCCGGGCGAAGGTCCGGCGCCGGTTCCGGGCACGCAGAGCGATTGGCCGACGCGGAGCGCATTGGGATTCACTCCGGGGTTGAACGCCGCAATCGCCGCCACGGTTGTTCCCAGGCGTTGCGCAATGGAATAAAACGTATCGCCGGCCCGGACGGTATGAGCGGCGGAACCGGCCGGACAGGGCGGGTCGGCTTCGGGATAGAGGGAATGATTATGGATGGACATCGTCATCACTTCCTTACGGATTGGCTGAAGTCGTAAAATGGCACCGGATTAATATATGAAAAAGGAACGGGGTCAGTGAGAGATCGGGTTCCAATGCGGACCGATATTGACAGGCTTTTCTCCTTTCATATATAATAAGGACAGCGACTAATCACGTCCAGAGATGATGAGAGGACCGGAGACGTTTATTTGTTTTCGGTTTTTTGTTATGCAATCGGCATGGATACAGGTTTATATCACGGAATCGGACGGAGGGAGAGCCAATGACGGCAAGTTACATCATTGCCATCGATCAAGGCACTACGGGAACGACCATGCTTGTGCTGGACCGGGCCGGGCAAATCGCTCACAAGTATTACTGTCCCTTGCCCCAGAGTTATCCGGAACCCGGCTGGGTGGAGCATGATCCGGAGTTGATCCGGGAAACCGTCTGGAACGGATTGCGCGAGATAATGGCTTTGCCCTGGTTGAAAGAGGGCGCGGTCGCGGCCATTGGCCTGACCAATCAACGGGAGACCATTGTGATGTGGGAACGGGACACCGGCCGGCCGGTGTATCCGGCCATCGTCTGGCAATGCCGCCGGACCGCCGAGGCTTGCGCCCGCCTGGAAAGGGAAGACCATGGCGCCACGATTCGCGCCAAAACCGGACTCCGGCTCGATCCCTATTTCTCCGCCACCAAACTGCAATGGCTGTTGGAGAACCGTCCCGGGCTGCGCGAACGGGCCGAGCGCGGAGAGCTGGCTTGTGGAACGGTGGATTCCTGGCTGATCTGGCAGTTGACCGGAGGACGGGTCCACGCCACCGATTATTCGAACGCCTCGCGAACCCTGCTCTTCAACATTCATGAGCTGCGCTGGGACCCGGAGTTGCTCGAATTGTTCGGGGTCCCCGCCAGCCTGTTGCCGGAGGTACGGCCGTCGGCCGGCGATTTCGGTTGGACCGATCCGCGTTGGACCGGCGTTTCGTTGCCGATCACCGGAGTATTGGGCGACCAGCAGGCGGCTTTGTTCGGCCAGGGGTGCCTGCAGCCGGGGATGATGAAGAATACCTACGGCACCGGGTGCTTCCTGCTGATGAATACCGGAACGGCGCCTTCCCCGCCCCAACACGGGATGCTGGCCACCATCGCCTGGGGGCTTGGCGGCCAGGTGACCTATGCTTTGGAAGGGAGCGTCTTTAACGGCGGAACCGTGGTGCAATGGTTGCGCGATGAGCTGGGCCTGTTGCAGCGGGCCGCCGACTCTCAAACCCTGGCGCTCTCCGTCCCCGACAGCGGCGGCGTTTACTTCGTGCCCGCCTTCACCGGCAGCGGCGCTCCGTACTGGGATCCCTACGCCCGGGGCACCATCGTCGGCCTGACCCGGGGAACGACCCGCGCCCAACTAGTCCGGGCCGCCCTGGAAGGAATCGCCTACCAAGTGCTGGAAGTGGTGGAATGCATGAGTCTTTCGGTCGGACGAAAGCCGGCCGAGTTGCGGGTGGACGGCGGTGCCGCGGCCAACGATTTTCTGCTGCAATTTCAGGCGGACATCTGCGATCTGGGGATTCGTCGCAACCGCTCGCTGGAGTTGACCGGGACCGGCGCCGCCTTCATCGCCGGCCTGGCCGTCGGTTTCTGGAACGATCCCGGAGAGCTGGCGGGACTGGTGACATTGGAACGCGATTTCCAGCCGGCCATGGCCGGAACGGAACGGGAGCGGCTGGTGGCGGGCTGGCGGCGCGCGGTGGAGCGTTCGGGAGGCTGGGCCGGGGCCTAACTGCAACGGAAAAACGGAATGATTCCGAAAACGGGTTATGTCTGGCACGGCTCGCGCATACAATAGAGAATCAGATTCTCGGCAACTCCAGCTGCCGTGTTGCAACCGGCCCCAGGGTTGCCAATCCTCAGTAAGGAGTTGCAGCATGGAACAACAGCTTGCCAATTTATTAGAAGCCCAACCGATCATCGCGGCGGTCCGTGACGAACAGGGCCTGAATCAGGCGCTCGAGGCGCCGGTGGATGCCATTTTTTTGCTCGATGCGATGTTGAATAACTTAAAAAAAAGGGTGCGCCGCATCGAGGAGCACGGGAAACTGGCGTTTGTCCATATCGAGATGGTGGCCGGCCTCAGCAAGGACCAGGCGGCTTTGGAGTTTTTGAAAGAAGAGATCGCGCCGACGGGAGTGATCACCACCAAGCCGAGCCTGGTGCAGTCCGCCAAGAATCTCGGCCTGGTCACCATCCAACGCTTGTTTATTCTGGATTCGTTATCGCTCCAGACCGGATTGCGGATCATCCAGAGCCATCATCCCGACTTCATTGAGGTGATGCCGGGGGTGATCCCCAAGGCGATTACGGAGATGAAGGCCCATTGCCAGGTGCCGATCATTGCCGGAGGAATGATCAAGACCAAGGAAGAGATCATTGAGTTGCTCCGGGTCGGCGCGGTGGGCGTTTCGACCAGCCGGGCCGAGCTGTGGGATCTCTAAAACGGAATTGTATGAACCGCCATTGATATCATCTTTCATATCCTAACGCACCGTGTCCAGAGACGCAGAGAGGACCGGATAGGCATGGCACAGGAGTCGCCATGCCTACCGGTCTTTTTTATTTTGAGGAGGAGGTCCAGGGATGTTACAAAGCCAGTGTGATGTGTTGATCATCGGCGCCGGAGTGGTCGGCGCGGCCGTTGCCCGGCAGCTCTCCCGTTTTGAATTGCGGGTCATCCTGATTGAACGGGAGGCCGATATTGCCTGCGGCACTTCCAAAGCCAACAGCGGCATTGTCCACTCGGGGATTCACGACCATCCGGGCACGCTCAAGGCGCGCTTATGCGTGCGCGGCAATCAGTTGTATCCGGCGCTCGCCGCGGAGCTGGACTTTTTATACCGGCAGAATGGCTCATTGGTCGTGGCCCGCCAGCCGGAGGAGCTGCCGCTCCTGGATGAGCTGGTAGCTCAAGGCCGGCAGAACGGGGTACCGGGGGTCGCGCCCTTGACCCCGGCCGAGCTCCTGCAGTTGGAACCGAACCTCGCCCCCGATCTGGCCGGCGGCCTGCTGGTCCCGTCGGGCGGCATCGTGGTGCCCTTTGATCTGGTGTTCGCCCTGATCGAAAACGCGGTCGCCAACGGCCTGGAGTTAAGGCTGAATACCGAGGTGACCGGGATACGCCGGGAGGACGACGGTTTTCTGGTCGAAACGACCGGCGGAGCGTTCCGCGCCGCTTATGTGGTGAACGCCGCCGGCCTGGGCAGCGCCGCAATCGCCCGGATGGTAGGGGACGAATCCTTCGCCATCCATCCGGTGAAAGGTGAGGAGTACCTGCTGGACCGGCGCTTGGAAGGCTTGGTCCGGCGGACGGTTTTTCCGCTGCCGACGCCGCTCTCCAAAGGGATCCTGGTGATTCCGACGGTCGACGGCAATATTATGCTGGGGCCGACCGCCCATCCGGTGGCGGACAACCACGACCGGGAGACGACCGCGGCGGGGTGGGCCGAGATCTTCCGGGAGGTTCGCACGCTGGTCCCGTCGCTGAACCCGTCGGATCTGATCACCGCTTTCGCGGGGTTGCGGGCCGCCAGCGCTCAGGAAGACTTTATCATCGAACGTTCCAGGATCGCGCCGCGGCTGATTCATCTGGCGGGGATCAATTCGCCGGGTTTGACCGCGGCGCCGGCGATCGCCGAATATGTGGAGCAATTGTTGGAGGAGGGCGGCTTGCGTTTGACGACCCGTTTCGATTTCCAACCGCGGCGGCCGTTAGTCCGGATGCGCGAGCTCAGCCGCGAGCGGCAAGCGGAATTGATCCGGGAGAATCCGCAATATGCCAACATCGTCTGCCGTTGCGAGATGGTCAGCGAGGCCGAGATCCGGGCGGCGATCCGGCGCGGCGCGACCACTGTGGATGGGATCAAACTGAGGACCCGCAGCGGCATGGGGCGTTGCCAGGGTGGCTTCTGCACTCCGAAAGTGCTCCGGATCCTCGCCGAGGAACTGGGTTGTCCGCCGGAGGCAATCACCAAGAAAGGTCCGGGAAGCCAGCTATTGACGGGCCCGTTGCGCAGCTTCGGCTCCCATGACGGAACGCAGTAAAGCCCTTTCTCACTCCCGGGCGTGGCCGAGGGGGCAAATATCAGGACGATTCAGATCGATCGAGGAGGCGAAGCAAGATGCTTGAGAAAGACACGGACTTGGTAGTGATCGGGGCCGGGCCGGCCGGCCTGGCCGCCGCGTTGGCCGCCGCCGAAGCCGGCGTCGGCGAGGTGATTCTGATCGACCGGCTGGAGGAGCCGGGCGGCATTTTACAGCAGTGTATCCACAATGGTTTTGGATTGCGCTATTTTGGGGAGGAGTTGACCGGCCCGGAGTACGCCTGGCGTTTTATCGAACCGTTGGCCCAGTATCCCCAGATTCAGTTAAAGACCGGCACCATGGTCATTGAGTTGACCGCTGACCGCCGGGTGGTGGCGATCAACCCCCGGGACGGACTGGTAGTCTATCGTGCTAAGGCTGTGATCCTGGCGATGGGTTGCCGGGAGCGGCCGCGCGGCGCCATCAATATCCCGGGCTCCCGGCCGGCCGGAATCTTTACCGCCGGAACCGTGCAACGCCTGATGAATATCGAAGGACTGCTCCCGGGCAAAACGGCGGTGATCCTCGGCTCCGGGGACATCGGGCTGATCATGGCGCGCCGGCTGACCCTGGAGGGGGTCAAGGTCCGGGCGGTGTTGGAACTGTTGCCCTACTCCAGCGGGCTGCAACGGAATATCGTCCAATGTTTGGACGATTACCAGATCCCGCTGTATCTGAGCCATACCGTGACCCGGATCCGCGGCGAACAGCGGGTCAGCGCGGTCGAAGTCGCGCCGGTGGACGACCGGCTCCAGCCCCTCAGTGACCAGCGCTTTGCGATCGATTGCGACACCTTGGTGCTGTCGGTGGGGCTGGTTCCCGAGAACGAACTGTCGGTGAACGCCGGAGTACAGTTGGATCCGGCCACCGGCGGGCCGCTGGTCGACTCCAATTACCAGACCAATCTCCCCGGGATCTTCGCCTGCGGCAACGTGGTTCATGTGCACGACCTGGTCGACGACGTCACCGAGGAGAGCCGGATGGCGGGCGGCGCGGCTGCCCTGTATATCCGGGGCCAATTGGCCAAGGTCACGATGATCCGGGTGAGCGGCGGCCGGAATGTCCGCTCGGTGGTGCCGCAACAGATCGCGCCGGACCGGCCGACCACTCTGTACGTGCGCGCCCGTTTTCCCGAGCGGAACCGGATCTTGCGCGTCGCGGACAACGACCGGACCAAACTCCCGGTGGTGGCCCCCGGCGAAACGATCCGTTATACTCTGACCCCCAAGGAACTCCAGGAATACCGGGAGGATCTCTCAATCAGCATTGAAGGAGGGGCGAGTCATGCCTGAGATGACCTGCATTGTTTGCCCGGTGGGCTGCCGGATGACGGTCAAGGTGACCGGCACTGCGGTAGAGGTGACCGGCAACGGTTGCCGCCGGGGCCTTGAATATGCCCGGCAGGAAGCCATCGCGCCGCAGCGGGTTCTGACCGCCGTGGTCGCGGTGGCCGGGGCGGAACAACCCTTGCCGGTGAAGACGGCGCGGCCGATTCCCAAGGAGAAACTGTTCGCGGCCATGGCGGAGGTCAAAACATTGCGGCCGCAGCCGCCGATCCGCATCGGCCAGGTGTTGAAGGAGGACTTGGCGGGAACCGGGGTAGCCCTGGTGGCGGCCAAGAATTTTTAACTTTTTGCCGGCGCCAGCGACGGGAAAAGAGCGGCTTTTGAGATTGCGCCGCGGACATCGGGTTCGCGGCGGAAGCGTTTCCTAACGTTAAATTTAGCTCCGATCGCGAGAATGGGTTTAACAAAAGAAATTGGTTATGATAAAATTATTTAGTTAAACTGTAGTTAGACAAGTTCGAATCAATGATTTCAATCCCATTTTTCGGCTGTTCCTGCCGGACTGGAAATGCCTGAAGGAAAATGGGTCGAACTGATGAATCGCGAAAGCTGTTAAACGGAACCGATGAGACCGATCTTTCGTTTCACTTCGATAGTTTGGGCCGTCGAGAGGAGCTAATCCAATTTGAAATTTCACCGCATCATCCGTTATTTATTGCCCTTTAAAAGTCGTCTGGCAGTCGTGGTGCTGGTCTCGATCATCGTATCCGGCCTGACTTTGGCCGACGCCTGGTTGATGGGGCGCTTGACCGACGCCATCTTCTACCGCACCCGGGGGCTTCCGCTCAGCATCACTTGGCAAAAGAAGAACGCCGGCGACTACAAGGAATTCACCGTCATTTTGACCAAACAAGCGCCCTGGAGCGCGGCGGAACGCCGCAAGCTCTTGGAGCGGGAGGAGAAATACGGGGTTCAGGTCGTCTCCAGCAAGCTGGAGGGCGCCTCCGTCACCGAACGGATCCGGGTCCCCAAGAACATCGCCGGCGACCCCGTCCAGATGGTGGACGAGCTGCAAGCGCATCTGCGGCCGGATTTCGGGCCGCTGCGCGCCTATATCGTGGTCGAAACGAACGCGGCGGCCGCCAAAAGCCAAGGCCTGACCCTTCTGCCGCAGTTTTATACGATCTATATCATCCCGGTCGTCATTATCCTGGTCTATGTGTTATCGGGGATCTTCAAGTATGCCCAGGGCTACTTGCTGGGCTCGGTCAGCCAGCGGATCCTGATGCGGTTGCGCAATGAGATCTACGAGAACCTGCAGAATCTGTCCATCAGTTATTTCGAACGCCATCAAACGGGACAGACCGGCCAGCTGATCTCCAGGATCATCAATGACATCGACGCCATCTACTTCCTGTTCGCCTCGGGCATTATCCAAATGCTGCTCGAGCCGCTGGTGGTGATCATGGGCTTTATCTGGGGACTGATTCTGAATTGGAAACTGATCCTGCTGTTCTTCCTGGTGGTTCCGCTCTTGGCGCTGCCTGTCAATTACCTCAGCCGCTTGTTGCGGAAGGTGAATATCAATATCATGAACAAGGTCGCCGACATCACCGGGGTTCTGGAGGAGACCCTGAGCGGCATCCGGGTCATCAAGGCCTTTGGCATGGAAGAATACGAGGTCCAGCGGTTCAAAAGGGAAACCCGTTCCAGCTATGATGCGGCGATGCGCGGCATCCGGGTCAGCAATGCGCTGTCGCCGATCATTGACTTTATGATCTCCATCGGGCTGGCGATCTTCCTGACCTACGCCGGCACGCAGGTTCTGGGCGAAAAACTGACTCCCGGCGAATTTTTCACCTTTTCCTTTCTAATCAGCCTGATGGCCAGTCCGATCCGCAAGATCAGCAGCGTGTATTCGAATATCCCGCGCGCCCTGGCCGCGGCGGAACGGATCTTTGAGATCATCGATCAACAGTCGGAAGTGGTCGAGGCGGAGCACCCCATCGACCTGCCGGATATCCGGGGGGCCGTCCGTTTCGAGAATGTCAGCTTCGGCTACGATCCCGAATCCCTGGTGCTACGGGATATCGATCTGGAGGTCCGGCCCGGCGAGGTCATCGCCTTCGTGGGCCCCAGCGGCGCCGGGAAAACCACCATGGTCAATCTGATCGCCCGGTTTTACGATCCGGTGGCCGGTAAGGTTTTGATCGACGGCCAGGACCTCAAGGAGTTAAAATTGGACAGCTTCCGCCGGCAAATGGGGATCGTGCCGCAGGAGACCATTCTTTTCCGGGGCACGATCGCCGAGAATATCGGCTACGGAAGGATCGGCGCCTCGCCCGAGGAGATCGAGGCGGCGGCCCGGGCGGCCAATGTCGCCGAATTCGTCCAGCAGTTGCCGGAGGGGTACCAGACCCGGGTCGGCTCGCGGGGAGCGACCCTCTCCGGCGGGCAACGGCAACGGGTGGCCATCGCCCGGGCCCTCTTGCGCGATCCGCGGATCCTGATTCTGGACGAAGCCACCTCCGCCTTGGACACCCAATCCGAGGTGCTGGTGCAGGAGGCCTTGCAGCGTTTGATGAAGGACCGGACCTGCTTCGTGATTGCGCACCGCTTATCGACGATCCGCAGCGCGGACCGGATCGTGGTGTTGGAGAAGGGCAAAATCGTCGAGATAGGGACCCACGACGAATTGCTGGCGCGGGGCGGTCTCTACGCCAAGCTGTATTATACGCAGTTCCGGTCGCAAAAGACCGGTGGGGAGCGAGAAGAGGAGGAAGAGGGGCTGCCCGGAGCGTGGGGAGAGCCGTCGCTCGACCAGTAAATGCCAGAGAAGTTTCAAATAATGCTAAAGGAAGCACCCCGATTATGTCGAAGATCCCTATGTCAGGGGGTCTTTTTTTTGCTGAAAACCATCCGCAAGGTCACTCTGCTGTTATTGATCGTGAGTTTCAGCGCGGCGGCGCTGCCTTCGCGCGTTTGGGGGGCGGAAACCAGCCGTCAGCGCGAGTTGAAACAACTCATTCAGAAGACCCAGACCGAGATCGTCAACAAGAAAAAGAAAGAACGCTCCGTGATGAGCAATCTTTTCACCCACCAACAGAATCTGGAGCAGGTGAAGCAGAATTACCGCCAGGTTCAGACGCAGCTTTCCCAGGTTCAGAATCAATATGAACTGTCCAAACGGCAACTGGCCGGATTGCAGCAGAATGTGAAGCAGCTGGAACAGGACCGCGACGAGCGGCAAGCCCAGTTGAACCGGAGACTGGTGGCGATGTACAAATACGGCCCCCAAAACTACCTGCGAATTCTCCTGGAGGCGCGGGACTTCGCCGACCTGCTGTCCAGGTTTTCGATGTTTGCCTATATCGTCCGGAATGACCTGTCCGCCCTCGACCGGCTGGAATCCGCCAAAGCGGCGGTTCAGAAAGAACAGCGGCGGGTCGAGACCAAAACGGTGCAGGTGGCGAAGGAGTTTCAACAGGTCACCACGCTAAAAGAGCAAGTATCCCAGAAACAGCAGGAGATCGCCGCCAAGGTTGACTCCACCAAGGAAGAGCTGCAGAAGATCCAGGCGGACCGGGCGCGGCTGGAAAAGGCGCTGGCGGAGTATGAAGCGACCTCGCGGCAGATCGAGGAACAGATCCGCCGCCAGCAGCAGCGGAGCACCGGCGGAACGCTGGGCAGCGGCAAATTCATCTGGCCGGCGCGGGGCCGAATCTCCGACATCTTCGGCTGGCGTTACCATCCCATCTTAAAAACCAAGCGTTTTCATAATGGCGAAGATATTGCGGTGCCCACCGGCACGCCGGTCCATGCGGCGGACGGCGGAGTGGTGCTGGTCAGCGGCTGGCAGGGCGGTTACGGCTATTTTGTCGCCATCGATCACGGCAACGGCATCTCCACTTGTTACGGGCATAATTCGCGGCTCCTGGTCCGCGTCGGCCAGCGGGTCCAGCAGGGGGATGTGATCGCCTACTCCGGGAGCACCGGCCTGTCGACCGGCCCGCATATTCATTTTGAAGTCCGCGTCAAAGGCGTACCGGTCGATCCCCGGAAGTACCTGCCCTGAGCCGTGGAAGCGTCCCATGGCTGCGATATTTCGGGTGGATACAGCCCGAAGAAAAGCGGGTCTGGAGAAACGGTTCCGGCCTGAAAAGAATCGACCCTGTCATCGGCTCCGGCGGCTTTCCGGAGCCGCTTTTGCGCTGCGGGCTGCCGGACGCCGTGCCGGTCCGACCCGGGGCTGCGGTCTCATGTCAGGTATGGTCTTTCGTCCAACTAGGATATTCATCATCCTTGTTAGGATGAAAGCCATCCTTGTAAGGTATGCCGCGATCCTTTCAAAGGATCCTTTGATCCTTGTAAGGTATGCCATGATCCTTGTTAGGGATGGTCTTCATCCTTGTAAGGGATCCCATGATCCTTTCATAGGATCTTCTGATCCTTTCTTCCCGAAAGATCATCCTAGCATCCCGGAGCCTTCGGGAACCATCCCGGAGGCTCCGGGATCAAGGACCGAACCTTCGGGATGGTTCCACAAACCTTCGGGAAAGAGGACGAAGGCTTCGGGAAGCATCGACAAGCCTTGAGGAAGCTTCCCCAAACCTCCGGGAAGCTGCCCCGAGGCTTCGGGAAACCCGGACCGCCTTCGAGTCCGGAAAAAGTGCTCCCGATGATTCAATTTCTTAAGGGCCCGGCTTTTTGAAGATCGGGTTTCACCGGAGGGATGCCGCAGCGGAACGGGATAAAAAGACGAATCGGCCCATTGCTGGACCGATTCGCTGGGAAATTATTTGAAGAGGCCGGCAGCTTCATCCGAACAGGTACTCGCTTGGCGAGGCAAGTGAGCAGTCACCCTGGGGGTGAAGCTGTGATCCGCGTGCGGCGGGTCATACCGCTCGTCGCTGCCGGTCTCTCGTTCATTAGTATGGCCGGGGCGGGGACGATTATTCAGCCGGATCCTGCCAATTTTCTCCAAGCACCTGGCGGAGAAAAGCCCGGACCGGCCAGGTCAGGTATTTGTCGCGGCGGTAGATCAGATCGGTCTGACGGACCATGGGCCGCCAGCCGGCGATGGTAATCCGGCGCAGTTTTTGCAATTGCAGCTCTTCCCGCACCGCCACCTCGGGCAGGAAGGCCAGGCCCAAGCCGCTCTGGACCAGGCGGATGATGGCCTCCATGCTTTCTAGTTCCAGGGCGACCTGGGGTTTGAAGCCGTAGGACTGAAACTGGGTCTCCAGAAAACGGCGGAATCCGGAACCGGAACGGAAGAGGACCAGCGGCTCGGACTGGAGCGCCTCGGCGCTCAGGGATTCCGGGTACCCGGTGGGGCCGACCAGCCAGATCGGATCCTCGAAGATGGGAATGACCGTGAGAAACTGGAGCAGCGGCGCTTTGGGCCGGGTTGTGACCAGCCCCAGGTCGATGGAGTTCTCATAGACCAATTTGGTCACCAGCTCCGAGTCTCCGTTGCGGATCCGCAGCTCGATCCGGGGATAACTTTGGTGGAATTGTTGCAGAATAAGCGGTAACCGGAAGATGGTGTTGGTGGTCCCCGCGCCGATGGCCAGCCGGCCGCGGCTGGTGGAAAACTGGCGCATGGTCTCCCGGGCCGTCTCGGTCAGATTCAGGATCTGTTGGGCAAAGCCGTAAAAGACCTCGCCGGCCGGAGTCAGCGCCACGGTGCGCCCCAGCCGCTCGATGAGCAGCTCGCCCAGTTCCTCCTCGAGCCGCTTGATCTGCACCGTCAGCGCCGGCTGAGTCAGGTGGAGTTCCGCGGCGGCCTTGGAGAAGCTTTTGTATTCGGCGATCATCCGGAAGGATCGTAATTGCTGAAGTTCCATCCCGCTCTCCCCGTCCCATCGATAAATGGTATTTATGAAAAATATAAAATCTATTAAATTGTATTATACCATTCTTTGTGATAGGATCAAGGGGTGCGAGGCCGGCGGGCCGCCCGGGAACGGGGATCCGCCCCAATCGCTGAAAAGCCATCGAGTGGTGCGGGAGGTGCATCCATGTCTACGGTAGTGGTAGTTGGTTTGCAATGGGGCGACGAAGGAAAGGGGAAGATCACCGATTTCCTGGCCAGCCAGGCCGATCTGGTCGCCCGTTATCAAGGCGGCAACAATGCCGGCCACACGGTCGTGGTTGGCGACGAGGAATTCAAACTGCATCTGGTTCCCTCGGGGATTCTCTATCCCGGGACCCAGTGCGTGCTCGGCAACGGCGTGGTGATCAACCCCGGCGTGTTATTGAAGGAATTAGCCGGTCTGAAGGACCGGGGCATCGATATATCCGGTTTGAAAATCAGCGACCGGGCCCACGTGATCATGCCGTACCATCCGGCCCTGGACCAATTGGACGAGGCCAGCCGGACCAAGGGCAAGATCGGGACGACGGGCCGGGGCATCGGCCCGGCCTATGTCGACAAGTATGCCCGGTACGACGCGATCCGTATGGTCGATCTGTTGGACGAGGCGGAATTTACCGAACGCCTGACCGATGTTTTGGAAGTCAAAAATAAAACCCTGGACCGGCTCTTCGGCCATCCCGGCTTTGAGACAAAGGCCATTCTCGATGAGTATCTCGGCTACGCGGAAGCGCTGCGGCCGATGGTCACCGACACCTCGGTGCTGATCAACCAGATGATCCGGAAGAACCGGAAAGTGCTGTTCGAAGGGGCGCAAGGCACCTTGCTGGACATTGATCACGGCACGTTCCCGTTCGTCAGTTCCTCATCGCCTTCGTCCGGCGGCGTCTGCGCCGGCACCGGCGTCGGTCCGACCCGCATCGGCAAAGTGGTCGGAGTGGTCAAGGCTTATTCGACCCGGGTGGGAGAGGGGCCTTTCCCCACCGAGCTGCCGGAGGATTTGGTATCGTTGCTCCGGGACGGCCGGGGCCGGGAGTATGGCGTCACCACCGGCCGGCCGCGCCGCTGCGGCTGGTTCGACGGCGTGATCGCCGAGTATTCGGTGCGGATCAACGGCGTGAACGCCTTGGTCGTCATGAAGCTTGACGTCCTGGATCAACTGGAGACGATCAAAATCTGCACCGGCTACCGCTATCGCAATAGCGTCATCAAAGAGTTCCCGGCCAGTCTGAAGGTGCTTGCCGAATGCACCCCGGTCTATCAGGAGTTGCCGGGCTGGCTCTGCGACACCACTCAGGCCAAGGAGCTGAATGATCTGCCGCCCAAGGCCCGCGATTATTTGAGCCACATTTCCGACCTGGCCCAGGCGCCGATCGCCATGGTCTCGGTGGGCTGGCGGCGCGATGAAACGATCATGATCGAGCCGGTTTGGTAAAAGCCGATTTGGCAAGGATTGTAAGTGAAAAGAGTGTTGACAGGCTATATAAAATGTTGTAATATATAAAAGCTGACTGATTTAACCGCCAGCAACAAGGAAATGGGTCATTAGCTCAGGCGGTAGAGCACCTGACTTTTAATCAGGGTGTCCGGAGTTCGAGTCTCCGATGACCCACCATTTTTCAAATCCATTGCATAACGGTCCCATCGTCTAGAGGCCTAGGACACCGCCCTTTCACGGCGGTGACAGGGGTTCGAATCCCCTTGGGACTACCAAAAGTGAGTTAAACAAGGTTTTTAATGAACCTTGTTTTTTTATTTTCTACGTGAAAAACGCGTAGAAATAGATAGGACGGTGACCTTAAATCCTTAAAATCGTGTCACCGTACGTAGAAAAACAAGCAGTACGGTAACCTCCAAGGAAAATCCAATTTACAAAGGAGGAATTTTCTTGGAACGAGTAAGATCGATTAAACAAAAGAACTTAACATTTGAAGAGGTTTACGACAGATTCATTTTATTTAAACAATCGCAAGGATTAGCTGATAGAACGATTAACGATTATCGGTATCATATTTCTAATCTATTTAAAACTAAAAACGTAGACCTTAAAGATATCGAAAATTTGAGATTTGAAATACAAAAATACTTTGTCAGCAGTTCAAAATTATCGGCTATAACTTTCAATAGCCGTAGAAAGTCGCTCAAGTGCTTTTTTTCTTGGTTATTGGAGCAAGGCTATATTCTCGAAAATCCAATGGACGAAATTAAAAAACGAAAAGAAGATGAGCAACCAAGGGCCGTTAATGAAGTGACTTTACAAGAACTTTTAAGGCTTCCTAACTTAAAAACGTTTGGTGGGCTCCGAGACTATTCTTTAATCATTTTCACAATGGATACAGGGATAAGACCATCAGAAGCTTTCGGTCTAACCATTAAAGAATTTAATTTAAAATCGTTTGAAGTACATATTCCGGCAGAGATAGCCAAGACGAGGATATCTCGAACTTTGCCGTTAAATGTAACCACTGTTGATGTAGTTAAAAAACTACATTCGGTAAGGCATCCAAGTTGGAGAGATAATGTTCCGTTATTTTGTACAGAGGTGGGAACACCATTAACGCGTTTTTCTTGGAGCAGACGGCTTAGAAAATATAGCGAAAAACTTGGCGTATCTGTAACTCCATATTCGCTAAGACATTCTTTTGGAACCATATTCCTCAGATTGGGCGGAAATGCGTTTAATCTTCAAAAACTCATGGGCCATACAACGTTAACAATGACACGCCGATATATCACTTTAACTGAGAAAGACCTTCATCAACAGCATTCTCTTGCTTCTCCAATTAATATTTTGGTTACTCGAAAAAATAGGGTTCGAAAAATATAAAAATATTCTAGTAGATAGGGATCGGTCCGTGATAGGATTGATCCTTTTTTAAATGATTTTACAATAGAATGTTTGTTGAATAGAAAAATTATGATAAAATGTAATCACTATGAAAATATTGGAGGTATATACTATGTCTAAAAATAATACAAACGATAATATTGAATGGAAAATTGCTATTGGTGAAAGCATGCACGAAAAAGACACCAAAGATCTTGAGGACATACTACAACAATTAGCCGATCAAGATGATGAGTCAGATGAGTGAGTATTCTTATTTTTGATGTTTGCTTTTAATTTCTCAATATCTATTTTATACTCGGTAATAATAATATCATTGTCTAAATTAACATAAGTTCCTTTAATCTCATTAAACAGTATTTTTTGCTTATTCCTTATTGAATCGAAATTTTTCCCACCAACTAACCAGAGTTCTTTAATCTCTCCGTTTGATATGCCGATTTTTTTAACTATACCACTCGCAATAATTTCCCTATTTTTTTCTATAGTTATTAATTGCCTTTCATTATTGTTGAATAGTGATGATAATACAGATTCTGTTGGTGAAATCTTGTTTTTTCTTTCGGATTTACGAATGGAGTTTATGAATTCCACAGCTTTTGGAGATAAACGATACCATAACCAAGCAACTAAAAAGCTGTTCAATAAAGTAATTCCAATATAAACCATAACAAAAGATATTGAAGAAAATCTTTTACTAATGTTAATTAATTCATCATTATTAATTAGACCAAAAATAAATCCTAATAAGTAGTTGAGAAACAAGATAAAAATGTTATATATTAGAGATGTTATTAATACACCTTGTTCGCTTTCTTTTTTCATTTCATAAGTTAAACATTCAAAAACACTTCTTGCAATAAAACCAGGAATAATTAACAGAAGTAAAGCAATATAGTTTTCCATCTTTACACCTTACCTTAAGTAAATTAAACTACCATGTAGATTTTACTTTACCATATTTTACATACGATTTAGAAAAAATTTTATTCCCTAAATCACTTTATCCAACGGTGAAGTCAAAGCATGAACTTCCTTTAAGTCTGACGTAGCTAAACTAATGTATATTTTGGTAGTATTCAAATTCGTATGTCCGAGCATTGACTGAACATGAAAAGCATTAGCGTTATTACGAATCATTGCTATAGCAGCGGAGTGACGGATCATATAAGGAGTAATTTTGACTCCAATAAGATTGGAATAAATCATAAGCCTTCTACGCCATGAAAACCGATTCAAAGGCGTTTTATTTTTATTCGAGAAAAACGGTATATTTTCGTCCCAATTATCATCTAACTGGTATTGATGTAACTGTTCAATTAACGGAACTAACTTTTCATTAAAGGGCAAAGTTCTTGATATTCTAGTTTTCGCAATATTAGCTGGTATAGTTAATTCATTTTTTTCTAAGTCAAAACATGAATAAGGCAGCAATTCCATTTCTGAAGGTCGAATTCCAGTATCGTAACTTAGAGCAATACAAATATAGTCTCTTAAACCTTCATAAGTTGAACAATTACAAGCCTTGAGTATCATTGTAATAACATCCGATGAGGTATGTCTCGGCGTTCTATCTTCTCTTGCTTTTTTAATCGATTTCGTTGGGCTTTTTTCTATGATTTCTTCAGAAACAAGCCAATTGAAAAACGTATTTAGATTTTTTCTTCTAGTATTGAAGGTTACCGGACTAATGTTGTCGTTATCCGCAAAATATTCAATCACGAGTTTCCTTAAGAACCGAAAATCATGAAAATCAACACTCTTACCCTTGAAGAGGTTAGTAACATGATATTGAGCATCGCTGATAGTTCTCGGGGCTAACTTTAAGGATTTTTTGTGTTTTAAATAAAGATTTAAATATTCCTCCCATTGTTCCATATAAAACAATTCCTTCCTTCCTCATTATCCTCCAAAAATTGATAGCAATAGAGGAGAGCTATCAAAGCCTCTCCTCTTTGGATAGATATTTAATTTTAACTCGCGTTTAAATCACAAAATACTTTGGTTTACCAGTTTCAATTGCTGGTATTCCATATTTTAATTCGTTAATTCTATCCAAAACTAACTGTGTATTATCGTCATTTTCAGCATCAATGCAAAGCTGCATTGCACTTTTAAGAAACTTGATATCCGTAATTTTTTCTAATTCCTTCTTCAACTTTTTTGGGTGAAGTTTAGCAAACTGCTTAATTCTTGCTTCTTGTTGAATGTTTAACGCATTCATTTCATCTTGAGTCAATACTTCTAACCTTTCATCATTTTCTACCAAATCTTTAAATTTATCTTCAATAGATGTATAAGTTTCGCCTGGATAGATTATCTTTCCATATTTCGGCGATTCAATAATTCCCGGTTTTAATCGTACATAGATCATATTTTTTTATCTCCTTTTAATTTCTTTAATTTATTAATCTCTATACAATACATAGGCCAATGGCAATAGTCTTTTGCGCCTGCTTCGTAAAATGTTGCTATATTAGGAACTTCATCATATTCGGTATAACCAGCAAAATAAACTTGATTTGTGTTTGGATTATATAAGAGGAACCAGTACTGTTCGATTCCTTTTTCTTTATCCTCTTTGTAATCTTTATAATTTAAATTGAGTTTCCAATTTTCATTTGGAATCCCGGATTTAAAGATTTGTAGCTTTACATTACATTTTTTGCCCTGAATAACCATATCTCCATCATCACCGGTAGTATCATCCTGTAAATCATTATTGAGATAGTAGAAGTCAATAGCTTTTTCTTTTAAGTATTCACACAACCACAATTCGCCAATGTTACCGTAATAATAGGTTGTGTTTGCTTTATTTAAAACTGTACTTTTTTGTGTATTGAAGCCGCTATAAATCTTCTTTAGTTCATTTGCCTTTTTTCTTGTTAATAAACAAATTTCTTCGCTAACTATATATGAATCCAAGTGAGATCAAACACCTTTCGCAATATTGCGAACAGGTGCAACCTTTAAGGTTGATCCAATTTAAAAGTTACTCATCTCATTCCCACCAACGTCCGTCTATCTTTCCTTTATTATCCCTAATTATTAAAAATAAGACGGAAGATGTCAATCTCCGCTGTATTCATAATTATCAATACTGTTTGTTGAAAATTTTTCAAACTGATCAAAAAATTGACTACACTTACATAAATTAATCAATTTTTTATCATATAAACTATAATAATCTTCATCATCTTCAAATTTGTACACTTAAGTCACTTCCTTTCTGGCATTGTCTTAAAATTTGGCGAATCGTTACGGATCGCTCGCGAGTAGGTATTGAATTTAGCCAAGTGAGCAGTTTGTGATCCCCGATTGGGTCAATAGAAAATGTTATGTTCTGGAATTGTCTTGACATTTTTCCACCTCCTTTCATTACTGAGTAATGATAAAAAAACCAAAAATAAATAGCGATCTCGTTTTGATACAATCTCCTGAGATCGCTATTCGGTTTGTGTAAAAAAAATGAGGAATCTCAAATGATTCCCATTAGGTAATAAGAAATTGGACTTTGGAGGATGTGGTTAACAGAAATCAAAGCAATGCTATTGGATGTAGCTAGTCCCATCCAAATATTATTAGGGAAAAATTGATTATTTATCTTTTCATCTTTAATACCATTTTCAAAGGAAAAATTTGACGATAATCATAAAATTTTTTTAGATTAATATTTGGGAACTTAAAAAACGTTTATGGCTGTTATAGGTTCTGAGAGATGGGTGCTTTGATTTAAAAGTACCCCCGGTATAGTTGAGGTCAGAATGAGAGAGTGGAAGACCTTGAGCTGTTTGGGAGAAGAAAGGTATCTATGATTAAACATACCCCCATACTAAAGAACCGGCTAAATAAAGTTTTTACAAGGTTTTAATGAATAGTCATCTACAAAATTATAGGAAGAAATCCTTCATAGATTCATCCATCATGTCTTGATCAATACCAATATATCGAAGTGTTACCGATGGAGCAGAATGGTTAAACAATTTTTGCAGTAAGGCAACGTCATTATGCTTTTGGTAATGCCAATAACCAAAGGTTTTTCGAAGTGTGTGTGTACCTATTTCACTTAATCCTAAAGATGCTGCTGCATCATTGAGAATCCGGTATGCTTGAACTCTTGAAATAGGTTTATTTTCACCCTTTTGACTTATAAAAAGATATGCATTTTCATCCGCATCATTTATATAATTGTCAATTTCAGCTTTTAATCTTGGATTTATTAAAGCACGTTTTTCTTTATTAGTTTTTTGCTCTCGAATGCAAATATGGGTTTTGTTTCTGACATCTTGGACAGTAAGATTAAGAATATCGCTGATTCGAAAGCCAGTATTAATTCCAAGCACAAAAAGTAAATAATCACGCATTGAATTTCCGCGTAAGATACTTTTTAATTCTTCAATTTTGCTCATGTCTTTAATAGGTTGTACAATTTCCATTAAGATCACTCCTTTAATATCTAAATTATACCACAATAAATGTACGATATCAATACATTGAGATACATTATGTGAGCGGTAATTATCATTCAAATGAATAAAATTAGATTTACCAGGTAGTCTTTTAAAAAATAAATGTAACTAAATATCTATTGTGATACATTTCAATAATTAAAGAGGAAAACCCATATAAATGGGATAAATTTTTATTCATTATTATCGAATAATTATCGAAATTGGCATCAACGATCAGTAAGGTAAAGCTGCTTGTAAAAGCAAATTTTAACTTTCAAAATTTAATAATTTTAGGTAACAAGGGACAGAAAGCTAAACACATTTATTTAATATAGCTAACTATTAATATTATATATGAATATAAATATTTAATTATATACTATAATAATATAATTGTCAATGAATTTTCTATATTTTTCTTGACTTTTTTAAAATTCTGTGATATAATGTCATCAGTGGTAAAAAACACCGACAAATCCAACCGCATTTGGTTGGTTGTCGGTTTTCGTTTTCTTTTGGGGAGTAATATTCTTTACATAGCAGAATTAACCCTGAGAGAAATTACGATTTACCAAAATAGCTATCAGAAAGGAGGGCGACTTTTACCCAATCAGACTTACTTTTATTGTCCTGATCGGGTCTAACTTGATAGTTTTAATCATTCCGATAAGAAGGGTTTTGTCGGCTAGGATTTTCTATTGCCAAAAATAAGGGAGAAAAATTTGGAGGAATAATATGGAGAAAATTGAGAAGCATCGGTTGGGCTATTATTTATACAAATATGTTCGGGAACATGATTATGATGTACTTGACTATATCATTTATTCAAGGCAAGCAAAGGCGCAGATTGGGAATATAAAACGAAAGTTTACTTATAATCAGGAAGAGATTGAAGATATATGTATTAGTAAATTAAAAATACTTATTGAAGAGTACAAATATCCACATGAAAATTGGGATTTCGAAGAGGCAGAAAAGATTTTTTGTGGGTATATTAGAAAATTTCTTTGGTCTGCGGTTAACAAAGTAATGCGTATAGAACATAACAGTCATGAATATATAATACACCAGAAGAATGATGATGAAGATATAGTTAACTTTTTTGATTGTCTTTCTGATAATAAAGATTTTGCAGAAAAACATGCTATTCGTGAACTTATCATCAATATATTAAAACAATTACCATGGAATGAACGGTTTGTAATTTTCTATTATTTCATAGTTGGTGAAACAGAGCAAGAAATAGCTGAAAAGCTTAAATATATAACTAAAGACAGACCTAATCCAAAAAAGAGAGTCACTACTGTTTCTGCCGTTTGTAAAATTAAGAATAGAGCGATCGATAAATTACGGTTAATTGTAACTAAGGAGTTGAGTATAGGGGATTTTGGACAATTATTCAATTCTCAAGAGATTGTTCCTTTATACCTGCAAGAAGCTAATAAACGTATAGAAGAACTTCAAGTTAAAAAAACCACAAAAAAGAATGTAGAAGCAAAGCGTATTGCAAGAACCGAAGAAAAGCAAATTGAAGATGGATGGGATGATACTGAAGAAAAACTAGAAGATTATGGTTTCCATGTTGTTGGACAATCAGTCTCTACTCAACATAATGATTGGTGGACAATGGCATGAAACTTAATCTAAAATGGGTAAGTGAAACAATTGGAGAGGATTATAAGAATTGGACAAATGGTGCAGTTATAAGAATAGAGGCTCAAACAGGCACGGGAAAAACTGAATTTATTAAAACTAAATTATTAGAACATGCTATTAATAATGGAAAAAGAATACTATATATCTGTAATCGAATTAATCTTAAAAGGCAAATGAAGATAGATGTAGCTAGAAAACAAAATATAGAAATGAATTATAATGAATTTGATGTATTAGACAGTTTGGAAGAGATAGGTAACATAACAATAACGAGTTATCAAAAAATACAATACTATTTACTTAATGAAAGACATCAATTAAATTACAATGATGTTTATACAAGATATTTGAATTTCGATTATATAGTTCTAGATGAGGCTCATTATATTGTCCAAGATGCAAGCTTTGCAAATGAAACAGTGTTTTTCTACCGAGATTATCTTAAGCAGTGTAATAAGAACTGTATCACTATATTAGTAAGTGCCACAATGGATTATATAAAAGAACCTTTATTAGAGGAAATATACGCAGATTCAGAACGCAAAATATATAACTATACTACAGGAATAGATTATAGCTACATAAATGCATATTATTTTAATAAATACGAAGATATCATTACAACTATTAATAATGATAATAGTGGGAATAAATGGCTAATTTTTATTAATAATCTAAATAAAGCTAAAGAAATAAATGGAAAAATTAAAGGAAGTAAATTTATATGTTCTGAATATAATCAATATGCTAGTCAAATGGATAAAGATGAGTTGGACAATATAATTATTAATAATCGATTTGAATGTAAATGTTTAATTGCGACAAAAGTTATTGATAATGGCATCAACATCAACGATTCATTACTTACTAATATAGTAATTATAGCATTGGACAAAGTTGATTTTATCCAAATGTTAGGACGTAAACGAATCGATATTAAAGAAGCTCAAAATATTAATTTATATATTATGGCTCGATATAAGAAGACATTTAGTACGTTAATATATGATAATTACAATCCAGCAGAGAGTTTAGTTGGTTTATGGAGAGAAAATCGGAATAAATTTGACAGGAGATTTGACACAAAAATTGATGAATTGGGTAAATATAAAAATTTGTTTTATAAAGATAAAGATGGTTGGCAATTAAATGAAATAGGTTATCTAATAATGCTCAAGCATAAAATGTTTTGCGAGTATATGCTTAAGCAATTTGAAGAGATGGGTGAGGATGCTTTCATATGTGAACAACTGAAATGGATAAATTTAAAATATGAAAAAGAAAATTGGATAAAAGAAGTGATAAATATTGAAAAAGTAAATAATTTAGAGGAATATTTAGAAAGTGTTATTGGAAAAAGGTTATATAAGAATGAACAAAAAGAATTGATTGATATAATTGGACTGAAAGATAAACTTGGTCGCATTCAGAAATCTATTAGGCAGTTCAATGCTTATTTTGAAGCTAATCGGATTCCTTATATCATTATTTCCAAAACATCAAGTAGACTTATTAATGAGGGTCAGAAGAAAAGTATAAGATTTTGGGAAGTTATATCAATTGATAATGATCTTGAAATACCACAAAATCTGTAATGAATTTATATATATAAATTTCTTTCATAAATTGTGGTATGTAAAATAATGGGAATTAAAATATAGAGAACCATAATTTAATAATTGAACTATCCATGAGTGCGAGCAGTGATTTTTCCGCAAGCACTCGCCCGCTGCGTAAGTCGGGAGCGAAGGAAAACCTTCATGCCTTCGGCATCATTTTATCAATTTTTAAATATAAATATTATTGATAGCTATAGAGCTAATTCAAGGAAGCCTAAAAACATTAGCAATTAGGATAACAAAAAAGAATTATTATACTATACTAAAAATGTTATAATTAATCATCAAATTCATTATTCTGACTTAGATAATTTTGATAAAACTTTATATCCAATAGTAGGGGAGAGACGATCTTTTTCAACGAGATCTTGTAATTCGGGAATATTGGTGACAAGCTTCTTCGCTATTAAATCTTTCTTGGAATTGCAGTATATTTATTGGTTCTTGTGTAGCCATGATTTTTCCCTCCGAACGTTTGTTTGATTCAATTATATCAAACATACGTTCTGTAAGAAAGATATTCCTGAGCAAAATTGATAGTCAGATTATGATAAAGAACAAGGGAGAATTGGTATCGAAACCTGTAAAGAGGACGAAAGTTCTATAAAGATTATGGGTTCCTCATCAAAAGCCATAATGATCAAGCGTTTTCTGAAGTATTTTGACATTGAGCTTAAAGACGGTGATTATCCAATTGAATGGGAAAATGGAATGATCACCTTTAAAGTTTGATTTAATAGGGCAGGGGATATCAACCTTGCCCTTATTTTTTCCTTCTTCCTCAGCTCCCCTTTCAATCTATCAAGGGTAAGTAAACGTTTATAATTTTGTAATTGATCTATTGATACATTTAATTCATTTGCTAAATCAACCTGATTTTTAACTACCGAATTATCCGGTAGTTTTTCTGGCCTTCCTTCCTTAATCCCATACAACCTTTCCAGCTCCGCAATACATCTTGCCAGTTTAACCGCATTTGTATTACCAATGCCACGCTGACGCAAGTTTGTTTCAAGCAGATTTTTGAGAATTACATCATCTTTGCTCCATCTTTCATTATCATCATAAATTTGAACCCTAGCTGGGATCTCAGTAATATTTAATTCCTTACAAGCCCGCACGCGCTGATGGCCCGATACAATAACTTTGTCTTGGGTAATTACAATTGGTTCAATTACTCCAGAAGTTTTAATTGATTCAAGAAATTCTGTCCAATTATCACCGCTAATGTCATCAAAAAATTTATTATTGTCAGGATGGGGAATAAGTTTATCAACTTCAATCATTTGCATAATTAGTTCTCCTTTACCTACAAATTGAATAAACTTTATAAAATGTCTTAGGTTCATTGAATTCGTTATAATTACTTATATCAGATGGATATTCATAAAACGCTAATGAAAAGAAAAAAGCCCCTACAAAAAATAGGAGCATTAATATACTGACTTTGATTTTGTATACTTAATCGTGAATTATGGCTTTAAATTAACGGTTGTGTCTTGAATAAGTACAGCATACTCCGCCAGTATTTCCTCAAACATCTGCTTGCGCTCTTCAGAAACAAACTGTAGTAGCTCATCCTGTAGAACCTGGATCTCCTGGTTGTCCCACATGTCCATTAATTGTGCCTCTTTACTGGGATCAAAAACGTTGTTCATTATAATCAGCTCCTTTTTAATAATAATTGTGTTAACTATTGACGAGGTGTACACTTTGTGCTAATATTGAAATTGGGCAACAAGAAACCAGAGCCTTGTTCAAGGCTTGAAAATTGGCACTTGGTAAACGGCTGGGGAGCTTGGGTATCAAGTGCTTTGTTTTGTTTTTAGTGCATTTAATTTTGAATACTTTAAGATACCATTTGACCACCTCAAAATTATTATAACACACTTTCGATTAAATTGTACACCTTGTTTTATAGTGTACACCAAAAACTTGGAGGTAAATTATATGCCGATTAATACCGAGGTAAATAAAAGAGTAGCCTTAAGTTTATCATTAGATATTTACGAGATATTCCATAAATATGCCGTAGAAGAAGATCGTTCGGATGCGAACATGGCATTAAAAATATTTAAGCTTGGTCTTCAAGAATATGAACGCCAAAAGGATAAATAGATTACTGTTGTTATGATTTTAAGATTGATGAAAATTATTAAAAATAAATGTATTCCGTGTTGAATGCATTGATTTTTGATATAACAAGAACAAAAATGTTTATTTTAACAGGAAATGCTTATTGGAACTATTCTAGTTCACGTTTCATTCTTGTTGTATTATATTATTTTTCTGAATCAAAGTATAATTGACGACTAAAATGTCAATATTGGCAATGGATGTCGATTGATCATTAATGAATACAATCAGATTTGGAGGTAATAATATGAATTTTGGCTATATATATGTATTAAGCAATGATAACATGCCTAGTACATATAAAATCGGAAAAACTTGTAAAGATGATATTAATGAACGAGCTAAAGAGTTATCTAATTTTCCAGGTATTCCAACTCCATTTAAGGTTGAATTCAGCTTTTATGTGCCAGATATCGATAAGGCTGAAATACTGATACATAAAGAACTCCAAAAATATCGAATTAATGCTTATAGAGAATTTTTTAAAGCTGACATAGAAATCATTAAAGATGCTTTTGGGTGTCTATATGATGAATATTTTGATTTCATAAGTAAATTCTCGGATTATTTTCAGGAATCTGCCGACTTATATTATAAAAAAATTATATACAGTCATTTGAAGAAAACTTTGAAGCTTTACAGCAAAATAAATATCAATTTGATAAAAACTTTTCTAACGTTTACGAAAAAGATGACTACTATTTTATTGCATTACATCACTGCAAAATATGTTCTAAAGAGCAATATAATAGTTGGAGGAAGAATAAATTAACTCGAAAAAGAAAACAAACTAGAATTTAGTTTTAAAGCATAAAGGTTTCATTTTCAATCAACAGTAGTGCAATTTAAAGGTTAGAAAGCAAATAGAGGTTTCAGTTTGTTGTAACTCATTTTAATCATGGAGTCTAGAATAATCTAGGCTCCTTTTCATTTACTAGAGAGGAATTATGTTATAAACATAGAAGTATTAACCAATTATCCAAGCTATAAGACAGATACTTACGAAGAACGGTTAATTTAACTATAACACCAAATTGGTTTATTCTTTCTGTCTGGTTTTATAATTTAAGCTGGTTATACAGTAAGTATGGTGAGAACCAAATTTATGAACGGTGAGTTCACATAAAAGTGGAAAGGTTGAAAAGGATGAATTTTGGATTTAAAACTCATGCAGAAAAGGGAAGTTCTTTACCGTCAAAAGATAAACCCTTTATAACAGCTTTATTCGTTTTGTTGGTGTTTGGATGTGGAGCAATATTTCTTTGGTTTACTGTAAAAAATTACTCTGATTGGATCTCATGGTTTTGTAGAATAACTGCGATAATGCTTTTATTAATATGTATGTTGTTTCTGGTTAATCTTTTGCCTGAATGTAAAATTAAAAAAATTCTATTACTTATATTTAATATTCCTCTATCTTTATGTTATGTATTTGTAAAATCCGGTTCCATAATCTTGGGAATTATTACTTCTATTATGCTGGTTTTTGGCATAATTTCTTTATTTTTTCTGATATTAAGCAATGTATTTCACATTAAGATAGAAATATGTTATTTTCTTTCATCTCTTATAACTTTGACGGGAATGGCTTATTTTAAATCAATATTGCCGTTGGCGTTAAGAATTTTATATTTGCCAAAAAGCGATAAAAAAGAAAGGCAATATCGCGAATCAATTGCAATTTTGAATATAGTTAATTTCAGAAAATTAGCTTATGCAATTAGCTTTATATTATACATTTTGAGCATAATTGATAAGTATTACGGTAAAACGACAATCAACTTAGATTCTATTATTCTAGTGAAAGATGTTTACTTAGAAAGTTTAATTGCATTTTTGACATTGGATACTTGTATTTCGAATATTGCTCCTAAACTAATCGAAAAGAAATGAGTTATTATAAATGAGTTTAGCATGATTATGAGTTAGGGGTAACCTCATGGAACAATTAGTAAAAAATTATTGCGTATGGTTAGAAAAAATTAGATTAGAAACGGTTATTCTACTAGATCATAGGAAAAGTTTTACAGAGCTTTCTGAAATTGTTGGCAATAATCCAGAATTACATAAAGATAATTACTTTTTTTCAGATATATCTTATTGGTATGCGACTACTGTTTTAATGTGTATCCGAAGACAAATTGATACAGATCAAGATTCAGTATCTATTGCTAGGTTGTTATTAGAGCTAATAAATAACATACAATCATTTAACAAGGAACAATTTCTCGATAACTATTTAAGAGGTATGAGTGAGGAGACGACAAGCATATTTAGAGAAAGAGCTGAAGAGGAATTTAAATTATACTCTGAACCAACAAACAATTACTTAGACCAAGACAAAATACGAAAAGATTATAATGAACTAATTGCGAAGTATGGCCAATGTAAAGATTATGTGAATCGGAAGATCGCACATTTAAGTCAAAGACAAAGTAGAATTCCTACTTTTAATGATATTGATTTATGCATCGATTATGTCTCTAAGCTTACCAAAAAATACAGTATGCTAATCGAACATGTTGATGTCGATTTAGAACTTTCTCATTATGTAGATATAAAATCTTTATTTAGCAAACCATGGGTCAAACTTTCGTGAAAAATGTTTGTCATTTAGGGTCTCCTGAAAAACTAGTACAACATCAGAGCTAAAACCGAGGGTATAAACGTTTTAACTTGACACGAGCATCTTCGGTAGTGAATTGACAATCTACTGTTTTTTGGCTTGAATTACGATGACGTTCTCACTCGGATAACTCACTGGCAAGTGCTTCTATAGAAGGAATACGACCTAAACATTGTTTGGTTATGACGCTTCGCAATCTCGGCCAATGTTCAGCCAGCTTCCATGCTTGGTTGGGTGTAATGAATCTCTAAACGCTTCGCCAAACGGCGGGCCGTTGTGGGTCGAAAGCTTGCCCACCTTAGCTTCATTCAATTCTG
The DNA here is from genome assembly GCF_004340685.1 of Hydrogenispora ethanolica. Lineage (NCBI taxonomy): Bacteria > Bacillati > Bacillota > Hydrogenispora > Hydrogenispora ethanolica. The sequence continues at coordinate 67,591 of NZ_SLUN01000006.1, forward strand.
AAGGTCAGATTGTAATAACTCATCAAGATAAGTTTGAAGATGCTTTTTATCTAATCCATGGTAAGCTCCTCTTTAAGACCAATATATGTTTTTATCTCCTAAATTATCAAGAAAAAGAAACTAAAGGAGTGCTTAGTTTTGGAGAAAAGACCAAATTTATCAAAAATATTAACGCTACCTGCTATTAAAGAAAATATAAATGAATTTGTTTCGAATGCAAAATCAACTACAGAAAAGGGAGAGCTATTTTGTAAGTGGGTATTGAAATTTATTTTTGAACTAGATGATGATACTATCGAGGATAGTATTTTAATCAGCGGCCCAGGAGATAACGGTGTTGATGCGTTTTTTGAAACTAATAATGAGTTAATAGTAATACAGTGTAAGTATGATACAGCCCATAATACTAATTCAATGGTACGTACTGGCGTTCAATTTGAGAATCATCTTTTAAGGGAGGGTGATTATACTAACGCTAATCAAGTATTCATGGATTATCTAGACAAAATTGGAGAATACCTAACGACTCCTGAAAATGGCAGAGATGATCTCGACGCCGATTACAGAGTAAAACAAATAGCTTTTTATTATATAACAAATTCTGAATTCAAGCCTAATGACACCAAGGAGCAGGAAGTTCAAAAAGGAAAGATCGAAAGAATTTCTAGTAACGTAACAATAGAATTTATTGATATACAAGGTATACACAGGATGATTTTGAAAAGTCAGTTTGAATTACCTGATGAGTATAGGGAAAAAAAGCAAACTATTTGGCTAAAAAACCAATTTGTAACTGGATATACTTGTGTAGCAGAAGTTTCTATTAAAGATTTCTATTATTTTTTAAGAAAAGTAATAGAGTATATATTTTTTAGTAATGTAAGAAATTATTTACCTGCATCTACTATTAATAAAGAAATTGCAAAAACTTTTAGGGATGCAGATAAAGATTTCTGGCTTCTTAATAATGGGATTACCATCCTATGTGATGATTTTGAAATTCCTAAAGAATTTTCGAAAGGATTTTGTATTGATTTGTTTGCACCACAAATTGTAAATGGTTGCCAGACGGCTAGTGTTATTTATAAAGAATTCGAACAGCTGAGGAGAAAACCAAATTCGAAGGAGTTAATTGACTTAAAAGAAGGGACTATCCTTGTAAAAATAATAAAAGATAAGCATCATTCGCAAAGAGATGGAATAATACGATGTACTAATAGGCAGAATGTTGTCTCTGCTATGGATTTTTATGCTTTGGATAAGTTTCAAAAAGAACTTAAGGAAAAATTTGCAGAGTACGGATATTTCTATGAAATTCAAAGAAAAGAGAGTCAATTCATTAAGTATAAGTATAGTAAAACAACATTTAAACCTGGAAAAAATCTTATGAACAAGGAATATAATTATCTTACTGGGGATAAGTTTTCCTTTGTTTTGACTGTCAAAGAAGTAATACAAGCATATGCAGCTGGATTGCATGGAAAAATTATAAAAGCAAGCCATAATATTGGTGAATTGGCCCCAGATACTTCTGATAGCCGAGATTTGTTTAACACAAAGACTAACGGGGATGTAAGATATTTTCTATACCCTGTTTTAATTGCAAAGTATGCGAATTATTTTTTGGGATATGGCAGCAGGAAATCAGGAGTTCCAATTCTTGAAGAAGGTCCAGATTATAGAAAGACTACATTATCACTTTTCGTATACTCTTACTTTAGATTATTGTGTAGATTTTTAAAACTACCGCAATTACTTATTCTAAATACGCTAGATGATGATGATCCGTTTAAAATTCCATTAGAAACCATGGAAAAGATTTTTAAAAGTGAAGAGATTAATAAATATTTACTTGGTATGGTTGATGATGTACTGTTTAATTTTTTTGATGATACTAGTATCAAGGAACGAATGGGAAAGAATATTACTCGGTTTATGAAGTCCGATATAGAAAAGCAAGAAGTGCTGGCTACTTTAACAGCAAAAATGGATAGTTTTTTAACAAAAACAAAATATAACTCGCAAAAAATTCAAAAAGCAAAAGACATTATTGGAAATTAAGTTAATAAATTTTTGATTAAATGGTTTCGTTTACTTTATATAACAATTTATAAATAGTTACAATTGTTTTAATTTAGTTATAATCAATTAAAATGGCAATTGGCTATATATTGATTGAGAAAGGAAGACGGTGGAATGGGTGGCAATGTGGTTGGTGTACATATATTGATGAAAAAGAAACTTGCAATCGATTTGTGAATTATTTTGAATTTGTTACTCTATTTTGTTTGTTATAAATAAAGGAGTGTGTAGAAATGAAAAATAATGAAGCGGGAATTACTATTGGTGAATTGAAAAAGCAATTAAGTTTTTATGATGACGATGATGAATTATTTATGGGAGGCCTTACTTTCTATAGGTTAAAAAGACGTGGAGAAAAAGTTGTTCAACTTGAATTTAATGAACAAATATATAGAAATTCAACTGGTGAATTAATTATTGAAGAATTTAAGAATGAATGATAATAGAGTAGGATGCCTTAGATTAAAGTTCTAACTTTTTATTAACTACATTCTTTCTTCTGAATAATAACCTATTGGAGGTAATGAATATGGTTTCTTTTTTAAATATTTTGGGAATAATTATATTATTTACGGGGATAATCGCTTCTGCCAATGTAGGCTCTGGCATTGATAGTTCTGTCTTTAGTGAATTCCCAATTGCTAGATTATTTCGCGATACAATATCATTAGCATATTTTATTGGTGGGTTTTTATCTAGTATGATATTTTTTGCTTTAGCAAATATAACCGATAAACAAAACCAAATTAAAGAAAATATATTGAAGCTTACATCAAAGATGAATATATTATTAGAGAATAGAGTTGAAGATATAGAAAAAAAGATCTCCGATTAACTTAAATTTGAAAAATAGCGCGGGCAATTAAGCCCGCGCTGCCTCTTCTCTAAGTATTTGTCCTATTGCAATAGCTGCTTCTCTAGCTTTATCACGATCTCCCCAGAAAATACCCGCCTCAACTGTTGCATAGATATTATAAGTGATACTACCTGAATTTCCAGCCGTATAATTTGTATTAGAACTGCTACCATTATTATTCCCAGAAACATCTGGGAAAGATCCAGACAATAAGTTCAAAGCTTGATACAGTGCTTGCATAGGTCCGGTAACCGCATTACTTGCCTGTTTAATTGCATTTAGTTCACTAGAATCTAATACACCATCCAAAACACTCAAAGTCACAGTGTCCGACAAATTCTTATATAATTGCTGAAATGTCTCTGTGGCCATAAATGCACGAATCAAGGCTTCTCTCGTCATATCATACAAACTTTGGTTCCAATTTTGTAAAAATCCAACATAATTAGAGCTATCGAACGCAGAAGCTAGTCCTGATGCAATTTGATCAATCGTCGTGCCGAGCGCCTGCTTTAGTTTGTCTAGTGAAGCGGAAAGCTTCTCTGTAACTTCTTGAATTTGCTCATCTAAAGATTTTTTATGAGATCCAAAAAGACCGCCTAAAATTCCGCCAATTAACGCTCCAATTCCTGTAAAATTTAATAAGGAACCGACAATAGCTCCAAGACCACTCCCACCTGCTGCGCCAACTAAAGTGTTAATTCCTTTTTGCTTGTATAAATCATTTAATTTTTGTTGGTTAGCTTCATAATTTTTAAAATTAGTCATTGTATCATAAACAGAATATCCACTATCTTGCCATTTATTATAGCTATTTCCTGGTTTAGAAAAGAAGTTTGTCAAACCACCAACAACAATGCCAGCAAATGATTGAACTAATTGGGGTATATTGAATGATAACTCCCCAGTATTTTGATCTATATTTAAACTACTCATTACCGTCTGTAATCCTTGACCAAAAGCAGCAAGAGTGCCACCGAATTGAGTAAATGCATCCGCAATATTATCAATAACACTTTTAAAAGCATTTAAATTCTTAATCTTCTCATCCAAATTATTATACTTTTTAATAACTTTATCCATTTCTTCTTTTAATCTGTTCTGTTCTTCAGACGCCATATCAGAAGATGTGCTAACATCTTTATATTGTTTCCAGAGAGCTTTCAAATTTTCCTTATATTCATTTAGTCCAGGAGCCGACTTTCCAAGAATTTTCATCATATCAGAAACATTAGAAGTTATTCCGCCAAATTCTTTATTAGGATCGAAATTTAAATCTTGCTCAACTTCAGAGATAAGCTTATCAGTTATAGATGTTTCTGGTAATTTTATATTAAGTAGACTTTCTTTAATCCATTCGCTTAAGTTATTACTGAAAGCATCAAAAATAGCTTTCATTTCTGGATTATTAGCAATTGCCTGTTGAATTGCTGGGTTTGTAGCCATAGCATTAATTTTTTGACTAACACTATCGACGAACGAACGCTGTTTTTGTAAAACATCATTATAATAACTTACCTCTTGGAGAGATCCTTTATAGTTAACATCTCCGCTATTTGCTGCAATTCGAGCATTTACATCGTATACTCCTTGTGATTCTTGCCATTTATTAAAAGCTTCCGAAATTTTTGAGCTATTAAAATTCAATAGATCCCTATAAAATGTAGCTAAATCAGAAACACCATTGAGTTTCGAAATTGTACTTGTATCAAACTCATTAAGTTTAGATTGAATGCTCAACGTATTTTGCAATTCAGCATTATACTTAGCCAGATCATCAAGTGCTTTTTGTAATTGATTGTTAGCTTCTTTGTTAGTCGAATCAATTGCTAGGGCGGCTTTAGCATTAGAAGTATTCTCTTGAGCCTTATTAATTTTTTCCAGAATATTTAGTCTATTGGTTTCTTGCTCATTTTGCTGTTTTCGAATATCCTCGATCTGCTTCTCATAAGCATTACCATAGCTTATAATTTTACTCATAATATCAAGAGTATCTTTCAAACCATCAGGTATTTGTTTGCTTTTATTATCAATTTTGGTGAACGAATCAAGAAACTTTTGAGAAGCATCAACTCCATCGGCACTAAGCTTTGTAAGAAACTCAGATAGGGTTTTGTTTGCTTCATTAATGGCAGTTTGTCCGCCATCACTTGTTTTTTTAAGCATGTTTTGAACTTTATCATTTACTTCTTGAATAGCTTTGTCTACAGCTTCAGATGTCAAACCGGATACAGGCAATGTCCAAGGAGTATTACCTTTAGACATAGAAGCCGTAGACTGAAAAATGAATTTATCAAGTTTAGATGGATCCGCTTTGGCAATTTCAGTGGATAATACTTTTGCCCTAGAAATAATTTGCTCAATTGTGTTTTTGGAATAGTCAAGTATCCGAACGATGTAGCTTTTCTTTGAAGAATCACTATAATTTCCACCAGCTCCGCCGCCGCCTGTCCCAGAGGAGAGTATTTCTTGAAAATTTAACAGTTTGGGAGCACTTTTATCAATTAGGTTAATATAAGTATATAGTTGTTCTAATTGTCCCATAAATGGGTTATTTTCGGTTGTGCGCGCTGTCCCTGGACGATACCAACCAGATGCCTTCTGCGCGGCCTCGACGGCCTTCTGGTTAGTATATTTGGTCAGAGGGTCATTCCCATATATTTTTTGATAATCGGCATTTGTAATTGGATTCGTTGTTGCCCATTTTCTTACAGCCTCAAACGCTGCCTTAACTTGATCAAAATTGGTCAAGAAATTTAAATTTTGCGATCTACCAGACATACTATACATTTGTTGCATTTGCCATTGCAACTGGCGCTGAGCATTGATTTGATCGACGGTTTCTTTCAAACGATTTTGAGCAAACTTGGACATGCTTCCATCTTTATTAATTTGGGCGACCAGCTCATTATTAGTAAGTCCAAGAGCTTTAGCCAATTCAGTTTGAACAGTTGTTAATTTTTGATTTAGACCTAAGTTATTTTGTCCTTTGTTATGGACTTCTTCAATGGCTTTTTGCAATAAGGCATATTTTTGAGTTAAATCATTAATGCCACGAGCTTTATTTATATTTCCTTCTATTGCCTGATTCAACTGCTCAGTTTTAATATTCATTTCCATAACAGAGTTTTTTGCCGAACTTGCGTTTTTACCAACGGTAAATAAGATACCGGACAGTAGAGTTAAACCACCAACAACTGCTGTTATGGGGTTCATTACAAGAGACAAGGTAAAAGCTTTAACCGATAATTCTGAAGCTATGAAGGCATTTCTTACAGTAAAAGCAATAGCCGTTAAAGCAGTCAATCCAACAATAGTAGCCGTTACGGCAGGAGGAACCTTATTAAGCCCTTCAATAATGTATCTGAATGTATCGATTAATCCCCTGGTGATCTCTAAAACTGCATTGTTTCGATAGATAAATTCTTGCCAAGTTGCATTCAATTGTTCAACATGTTTTGCAGTCGTTGCCATAACATTTTCTACTTCTTTTTGAGCGCTGCCGGCTGAGAAATAAGCTTTAGCAGTTGCTTCAAGAACTGTGTTATAGTTGTCCATGATACCCGTAAAGCGCGACCAATGTTGAGTTCCGGCCACCGTAATAGCAAAGTTTTGCTTTTGAGCCGAAGTCATGGTATCCCATTTAACCATTAACTGATCTAGAATTTTCGATAAGGGCTGTAGAGCATCTATACCTAATGCGTCAATAGCTTCTCTTGCAGACTTATTGCCACGCATACGTGCCATGACACGCGTCCACATCGTTCCGATCTCATTTCCTTCGATCCCAAGAGTCTGGATCCCAGTTGTTACAATACCAGTCAGTTCTTCAATGGACAACCCTAGCGCTTTTGCACCGGAACCGGATTTAGCCAATGCTTCCGCAACGCCCTGTGCGGTAACTCTGTAGTTATTGGAAACCTCATTTAGCATATCTACTACATGGATGGATTGATTTGTTTTCAAATTCCATTCCGCCATAATGGCAGACAAATTTTTAATGGAACCTTCGAACGTTATATCAGTTGCAGTGGCTGCCAATAGGCTGGCCCTGGTCATAACGGAAATATCATTAACATTTTTATATTGTCTCGCCCAGCTTGCCATGCTTTTTTCGACTTCAATAACATTTTGACCATATTCTTTTGTAAGTTGAATAGATGATTCCTCAAAGGGTTTAACAAGTTGTGGAACTGCCAAATCATTGGGATTTGGTAGAACCTTAGCTATGTTAACAGCTTCGGTTTCCATTTGAACCATATCCTTGAAACCTGAAGATAAGGTTCTCACAGTTCCAAATAAAGCTGTACCAGCAACCGTCCATTGCGTCATTTTTACTAAAGATCTCCCGAATGTCTCAGAAAGAGAGCTTACATCTTTTTCAACCACTTTAATCTTGTCATTAGCTAATGTATTATTTAAAACATTTAATTCACTATTAAATCTTGTTACTTGCCCATTAGCATTTTTTACGGTTTGTTCAACATGAACCCATCCATCACCTAATTTAGAAATAGAAGCAGCGGTTCTTTCGATTTTTGCTGCTTCGGGTATATTGGGCATTTTAAATGTTTTTGCTACATTCGATAACTGATTCATTTTCTGGTTTAAACTATTAACTTGATCCGTCACCTTTTTATAAGATAATTCATTACCGTTCAATGCATTAGTTATCATATTTGCTTGTTCTTGTATCTTTTTAAGAGAATTGTTTATAATATTTGTTTGATCTAAAATTGTTTTGCTATATTCTAAACTTATTGGTACTCTAATGTCGTCAGCCATTTAATCACCTCCATATCCTTATCTAATTCGTTTATTTACCTCATTTATAATTACACTTATAATTCCACTTTGTTGCAAATGACTTTGTAGTTCTTTTGCCATTGGCTCAACCCAGTCACGAGCAAACATCTCTTTGCCAGTATTCCATAATTTATATCCTTTTGTGACAATATAACTATAAGGAACAGATGAACCAAATTTATTACTTGGAGTTTGATTTGGATCAGAAAAAATGGTCAATGAAATACTATTATCATCTTCAGTTATTTCTGAAGTTGTACTTTCTTTTAAATTATTGGTACGCTGATAAACCGACGGTTGATACTTTTCATAAACTTCTTGCTGTTGATAATATTGATATCTTTGTCTCATATCTGGAGCAATTTTGGCAAATCCATCCTTAACCCCATTTTCAACTTCATCCATTTTGCCTTTCCATTGTTTATTAAATTTCGAAAAATCAAGTTGACATTTTGCCAATGATATATCCTCCAATCTTTTTAAAAAATAGATAAAAATAAAAAAGAGGGGATAACCTCTTCTTTTAATCAACTGATAAATGATTTAATTAATGATAAATACTTATGATTTAGCTTGTTTTAATTTTGAACTTCCCTATATTTTTAAAGTTATTTAGATTAGTTTCAAGCTCATCAATAAGTTCTTTAAGATAATGAATTTCTAAGGCAATTGGTCCTTCAAGGTGCGTATTAATCTTTTGCCCACATACAGGACAAAGCAAAGGGAAAAAGCAAGCATCATAAAAGAATTGAAGCGTAGAGTTGAATGAGTTTTGACAATTAGGACATTCAATCTCCACAGGATGATCACCCATCATATTCAAAAACAAAGACATTGCTTATCTCACCTCCTTTTCTCAGTTTTCAAATCAATCATCTAATCCCTGATTAAAAAGTGTTGATAAATCAATCTCTCTGTATCTCTTCTTGCTATCAGGATCAAGATATTTACCTTTGCTATTACCTAATGGCACTACAGTACTCCATTTGCTGCTGGAAGAGCCTAAGTATATATCCTCCTCATCGCTCTTTGGTTTTCTTTTTTTGGGCTTATCAGATATAGGTTCATCTTCATTCTCATCAGTATCTTCGGAGATAGCCGTTTCATCGTCTTCTGTTTCTGCTACTTCTTTTTCAATATGGAATTCTTCCGGAAATTGTTTTTCCAACTGTTCCAACTCGTATTTTTCAATAGAAGGAATAAACTCATCGAATGCATATATATCTATAAAAATCAGTCCTTTCAATAATATGAATGATTAAATTTAAAGTTTTTTTAAGGCCGTTTCTTATTGGATAAGGTGATTGTACCTTGGACCAATTTTGAAAGCTTTTAGATACAGATTTGATAATTAAATTTTGGGTAAAATGCTCAAAATGCTTGTCATTGCTGGGAAAAACGGCAATTAACAAATTTATCTTCTAGCTGGGGTTTTGTAACATCATGATTATCATGACTGAAACCGATTTTTAAGATGGGGGAGATAGGATTTATGGATTCTATAACTTCTTGCTATTAACTGATTGTCTTGATAGTAGTCTGAGAAGATATGAGTATCTCGTTTGTCAAGGTAACTCATTAATTTAGGGCTTTCGGTATAAATAAGGGCTTGACCAGAATGTGAGGATAGAACTTCGAAAGGCATTTGTTGAGTCATGGTTGACCTCCTATGAAAATTTTTTTATATAAACAGAATCACGCCTTAATTTAGGCGTGACCTGGAGCTTTCATATGAATAATAGTTGCCATTGTAGGGGGAGTGAGCAAAAATTTGATTGACTAATTGGGAATTATATAATAAATTAAAAGCACGGTGACCTTGGAGGTTCCGTATAATTAAAAACCTTGATTTAACTGCGTTTTTTTATTTAAAAAGTTCAATCCGCCCTTTCACGGCGGTGACAGGGGTTCGAATCCCCTTGGGACTACCAGAAATTCACTCCCGCGCAAGCGGGTATTTTTATGTTTGCCGACAATTTGCCGACAGCTATATAAAATACCAGTAAGAGAAACCTGGTGGACATATATGTCCACTATTTTTTTGCATTTTTTTAGGCCGGTTCGTTCCCGTGAAATATTTTGATTCATGGCGATGAAGTCAAGAAGCTGCTCTCTGCTAACCGTCACTTCTTCCACTGATTCCAGAAAAGCCGAAACCTTTCTAAATACTAAATCCCTACCATTGGCAGGATGGATGAAAGGAAGGCACGAATATACAGTAAAAACCTTGAATTCGGAGATGACAATGTATCGAAAAAACAACGCAAGTCCGATAGCTACGGTCGAAAATCCGCCTGATTTCAGCAGAGAAACAATAACGGAATAGCTATGCGAATAATTTAACGCGTTGTGCTAGTTGTACTTGATAAAAGGCATAAATTATTAAGGTGATGTCTTGTGTTCAGGTCGGCCATGCTGTTAATGCCCCCACCCATTGGGCCTTTTCAAAGCTGCCCGCCCTCCCCCATTGGGCAATGTCATCAAGCGATGATTACATATCTTGGAATTTTATTTCAACGGTGCCTACGATGTAGACGATATGCGGGCCAACCGGGGCATGAATGCCCCGGCTACAAGATGGAAGCCTTCCGTGGCTAATTTTCAGCAAAATATTTTATCCCGTTTTTTAGGGCCTTTCAAGGTCCTTTCGTCTTGTAGCCGGGTGATTTATCGCCCGGTTGGCGTTCAATTTCGTCAGCTAAATTTTTCCACGATAGCTTGATGACATTGCCCCCATTGGGAGGGGTCCGAAGATGCCTAAAATCGCGTGGCTATGGTTTTAGGCCCGTTTCTCCCTCCTCAGCGTTAAAAAATCTATGATTTTTTAATCGCATACATAGCGAGTGCCTTTTCGAGCGTTATATCTGCGATTAAAAATCTGTGATTTTTAACGCTGGGGAGGGCAGACATCTCTGAATCTGCTTCAGGGGTGAGGGCATTGGCCTGCAACGACATTATAAAGCTTTATCACATTACTTCTAAAAGCTGTAACTACATTACGATGAACTAGCACAATGCGTTAAGTTAATTAGGCTCCATACTACGAAATTGAACTCCGAGAATAATTGAAATGTATCACTGCAGTATGCTATGGATCAAGAAGGCTCAGGGAGGAAAAATAATGAAGGCCGCTCCGCTACAATGGATCGCCAAGAGCATCACCTGGAAATTGACGGCGGCATTTATTCTGCTGATTATCACGCCAGTATTGATCATCGGTTATTTGTCGTTTCATTTCTCTGAGGCGATCATCCTTAAAAAAGTGGGGCTCTCGACCTCGAAGACGCTGGAACAGACAGCCGGCAACATAGATAATCTGTTAAATGGAATGATCTCGGTGGCCAATAGTTTCAATCTGAACAAAAACGTGGCGGAGATCTTGACCCACGATACCAGGAGTCTGGAACGGCAATGGCGAGACATGACTATGATCGATAACCTGTTTGTCACTATCCATAGCACCTTTTTCCCGTATAATAGTTATTTTACGCTGGTTTCTGTGTATAACAACTCCTATACCTCTTGGGATAGATTACGGGGTTCAACCGCCCGAATGATGCAGGAACCCTGGTACAGTCAGATCCAAAGCAACCAGTTCTCATGGATCACGGCTCATGACAATTATGTTCACGAGGAGAGAGCCCGTTACCCGAAAGTATTTACCCTCGCCGGATATATACAGGAGAATATGGAGCGCAAGGTGTACGGTAAATTCATCATCAGCATCCCGCATCAGGAGATCATTAACATTCTCCGGAGAGCGGCGGCGTTTCCGGAAAGCAGCCTTGCATTGCTGGACGGGGCCAACCACCCCTTTATCTTGACCGGAGCTGTCGGAAAACGTCAGTTTTGGGAACGTGTCGCCGCGGCGACGGCGGAGAATCCCAGTGGTTCACTAATCGCTGTTTCCAAAGGTCGTAAGTATGTTATCAATTACCAGCGGCTTCATAAAAACTCCTGGAAAGTGGCGGAGATTATTCCCTATACATCCCTGCTGGGAGAGATTCGGGAGCTTCGAATGAAGATCGACCTGGTTTTGTATCTGTTCATTAGTTTGTTTGTAATTATCGCGGCCCTCATCGCAATTTCGATTACTCGGCCGATCAAAGAGCTGAGTACCTCGATGCGCCGGGTGGAGGACGGGGACCTGTCGGTACGGGTTATGCCAGCCGGCGAGGATGAGGTGGGGCAGTTGGTCGCCAGTTTCAATAAGATGGTACGAAAGATAAAGGATCTGATTGATCAGCTTTATCGGGAGCAACGGCGTGAACGCGAGCTTGAGCTTGATGCGTTGCAAGCCCAGATTAAACCGCATTTTTTGTTCAATACCCTCAACTCGATCCGTTGGATGGCTGTGATCAATCAGGCGGACGGCGTGGCGGACATGATCGGCTCTTTAAGCAATCTGTTACAGCTGAGCATTGATCCGTCCAAGTTTATCAGCTTTGAGGCCGAGTTAGAGAGTTTGAAGAGTTACATCCACATCCAACAGGTACGTTATAACTCCCGGCTGGAAACGATCTTTGATATTGACCCCGCAGTGTTACGACTGCGAACGATCAAATTAATTCTGCAGCCGGTGGTGGAAAACGCGATTATTCACGGCCTGGCTAAAAGCAATGACGGAAGAATCAGCGTCAGCGCTCGACGCGACGAACATTCGGTGATCGTAATCATTGCCGATAATGGGAAAGGGATTAGCGCGGAGAAGCTGATACAGTTGCTGCGGGAACTGAAGGAGTCCGTCGATCAACGGCGTTCCGGGATCGGTCTGAACAATGTTTACCAACGATTACGGTTGAACTTTGGTGATCGGGCCGATCTTTCGATTAGCAGCGAGCCGGGGGTCGGCACGACGGTGATGTTGCGGCTGCCGGCATTGGCGGAAGGGATGGAAGAATGATGATCAAGGTCATGATCGTTGATGATGAGTTTTTGGTTAGGGTTGGCATGCGTTCGGTTTTGGACTGGGGATATCATGGCTTTGAACTTTGCGGCGAAGCGGCGGATGGCGCGGAGGCTTTGAATTTATGTGAAAAGCAGCAGCCCGACATTATTTTGACGGATATTAAAATGCCCAAGATGGACGGGATGGAGCTAATCCGCGCCGTAAAGACAAAATATCCTTGGGTGCATTTTATCATTTTGACCTGTCTGGATGAGTTGAATTTGGTGAAAGAGGCGCTGGCACTTGGAGCAGCCGGCTATTTCACCAAGATCTCGGTCAACCGGGAGGAGATCTTACAGACATTAGTGGGGTTGCGGGAAACGATCCAACAAACCCGGCAGAAAGCGGCTGAACTGGCGAACTTAAAACAATTAATCGCCAGTAACCGCGCGGTGTTGAAAGAGCAACTATTTCAGTCCTTGATGACGGCGGGACGGGCCGGAGAGAACGCCGCCATGCCGGAGGCCAGCCCGTTGTGGAGTTGTCCCGAAGTTTACGACCGGGCCGACTTATTTCTCCTAGTAAGGCTGAACCGCAATCAGTCTATCAGGGATCCGCAGCTGTTTCGCCAATCCGTACTGGATCTGTTGCAGGAGATTATCGGCAGGCATCGACTGTGCGGAGAGGTTTTTCCCGCGGCGGAGACGGAGTTTTTGATCGGCGCTTATGAGCGGGATGACACAGTGCATGAATTCGCACAGCTTGATGCGTTGCTGCAGGATATCCGGGAAAGCGTCCAACTTTACTTCAATACCTCATGCTTGGTCGTATCGACCGGCAAGTTTCATTCGTTTCGGGAACTGTCGGAGGTCTTTCGCCAGCTACAAACGGAACTGGCCGAACTGGCCCGAGCTACGGGAAAACTTCATCCCTCCGGCCGCCTGGACGAGCGGTTGGCCGGGTCCATCAGCGCGGGATTGAAAGAGGGAGACAATGAGAAGATCCTGATCGCGTTAGAAGAAGTGTTCGCCATGGCGACGGAGCGGGGCTGGCAACTCGAACAGTTGCGCAAGATTGGCTTGCAGGTCATGTTTGGCTTCGAAAAAGAGCTAGAGCGCTATGATCAAACGATCGATGTTGTCTTCGCCGATGATCTGATCGGCCAAGTCATGAGCTGCCAGGAACAGACTACTCTCAAGACGCTGCTATTGAAGGCGGCGTTAACTGTGACCGGAGCGCTCGTCGATCTGAAAGCAAATACCTTCCGGCAAGACGTGAAACGGATCATTGATTTTCTGGAACTGCATTATGCTGAAAAGATCAATTTGGATTATGTGGCGTCGCTCGCCAATATGAACAGCGCCTATTTTAGCCGGCTCTTCAAAAAAGAGTGCGGGTTGGGTTTTGTGGAGTATTTGAATCGGATCCGCATGGAAAAAGCGAAGCAGCTACTGCAGAACAGCGCCGTTAAGCTATTGGAGATCGCCGAAAAAGTGGGATTTGAGGATGTCAATTACTTCGGTAAGACTTTTAAGAGGTATACAGGGATGTCACCCAGCGAGTACCGGGAGCAGTTCGGCGTTTTTTTGACATGACAGGTAAAAAAAATACCTGTCATCATTATAAATTCATTAAAAACGCACGTTGACGAGGTTATGGGAGGGAGAAAAGGATTTCGCTAAGTTAAGAAAGTGTAAAAATAATACTACAAATGGTATAGATCCTCCGTTCGTTTCGGGAACGGCTTATTTTATACTAAAATGTATCAAAACGATGGGAGGATATCGCAGATGACTGCCAACTTTATGAAAGCGAACCCCGATATTCATGTGGAGTACGTGTTTTATAAAAACGATCCGGCGGGCAATACCAAATTGAGTACAGCCTTGATGGCTGGGGATGATGTGGATGTGTACTTGAATTACGGGGCCAGACGGATTGAACCGCGAGCTCAAAGCGGCATGGCTGTCGATCTCGCACCCTATCTCGCCAAAGACCATTTGAATATGAAAAATAATTTCGGAACCGACTATTTCACTCAGAACGGCAAGGTTTACGCACTGCCGGCCAGTACTTTGAAAACCATGGTCTGGATCAACGGGCAAGCGCTGCAAGAAGCCGGTCTGGCGATGCCCAAGAAGAACTGGACCTGGGATGATTTTAAAGACTATGCCAAAAAACTGACCAAAGGGGTTGGCTTTAACAAGCGATACGGCGCGATCTGGTATGATCCCGGTTATTCATTTACCACCCCGGCCCGCGGTTTGCTGGGCTCCAATTATTACTATAAAGCCGACGGTACCTCCAACTTTGATCATCCGGCTTTCAAGATGTCGTTAAAGTATAAGCTGGAACTCGAGAACCAACTCAAGGTTCAGGAGAACCGGCTCGAGTTTTTAATGGCTAAACTGAACTACTGGTCAGAGTTTTTCACCGGCAAGGCAGCGATGATGATCGGCTCCGATGCCATGCTCCGACACGCACTCAATCAGAAAGATTACCCCCGTACCTGGAAAGTAGTCTTCGCTAATCTACCCCGTTATGATAAGAACACCAAGGTGAATTATATGGGTCGGACCTTCTTTGACTATATTGCAATCGGTAAGAACAGCAAACACAAGGATGCCGCCTGGAAACTGGCCAAATACTGGGCGACCCAAGGGTCGATCGATATGTTTAAATACGGTCGCGGCTCGGCGTGGAAGAAGACCAATATCTCCAAAATAGCGGAATTGATCATCGGCCCGGAGAATCAGAAACTATTTGATATTCCCAGCTTTAAACGGGTTTTTCTTGATTTCACTAGCCCCGGTTATAATGATAGTAACTTCACCGCTTACGCGCAGGTCGACCAGATCATCACCGAGGAATATGAAAAGGCTCAGCTTGGCACGATCACGGTCGATCAGGCTTTAGAGAATATGAAACGCCGCGCCGATCAAGAGATTGCTAGGGAAAAAGCGAATAAATGACCAAGTTGTAAGAATGGTGGAAGACAAAATCATTGAGGGATGAATACATTCATCCCTCGTTTCAAATCAAATACTCCATGACAGGTGGTTATGAAGATGCTTCACAAAATTCCCGGGCGCGGGCGGAGCTTCTCCAAGCAATGGCAGGATGACATCACCGGATATTTGTTCCTGCTGCCAAGTTTGACGGGTTTTATCGCTTTCATCGGCATGCCGGTGGTCATGTCGTTACTGCTATCTTTTACTCAATGGGACCTGGTCTCCGGATTTCAGGGGATCAAATTCATCGGTTTGGACAATTTCAAGCAAATGGCGACGGATGAATGGTTCATCAGTTCGCTTCGGAATAATCTATTTTATACGGGAATGTTGGTTCCGGTTGCGTTGGGACTCGGCCTTTATTTCGCGTCGATCCTTAATGACAAGGTCTGGATGAAGCAGATTTTGCGCACGGTCTTTTTCATGCCGTATGTTTCGAACATCGTGGCGGTCTCGGTGGTTTGGATGGCCTTGTTCCATCCAACCCGGGGTCCGATTAATTACTTGCTCCACCTACTGGGTATGGCTAATCCGCCGCTGTGGCTCGCCAGTGACAAATGGGCACTGACCGCGATCACGATCATCGAGATCTGGATCAACATCGGTTACAATATGGTCATTTATCTGGCGGCACTGCAAGGCGTTCCCAAAGAACTCTATGAGGCCAGCGAAATCGATGGGGCGACTGGGTTCAAGAGGTTTTGGCAGATCACTTTTCCGTTACTCTCGCCGACCACTTTTTTTCTGTTGATCACTGGTATTATCAACTCATTCAAAGTCTTTGGGCAGGTCAACATCATTACCCAGGGCGGACCCGGGACGGCGACCACAGTTTTGGTCTATTACATGTATACTGCGGCGTTTCGCTTCTACAAGATGGGCTACGCGGCAGCCTTGGCATGGGTGTTGTTCATCATGATCTTTGCAATCACTATCATTCAATGGAGGGGGCAGAAAAAATGGGTCAATTACATGTGAAAGCCGCCGAAGAGCGGTTTGCCCTTTCCCTGGCGCAGCGGCAAGGGTGGGGCAAACTCTTCTATACAGTTGGAACATGCTTGATCGGATTGCTGATGATCATTCCATTCGTCTGGATGCTCTCTTCCTCATTGAAACGGGAATCGGATATATTCGTCTATCCGATTCAATGGATTCCAAAGGTCTGGCAATTCAGCAATTTTCGAGAAGTCTGGCAGGGAAGCGCGCCTTTTGGTTTGTTCTATATCAATTCGATCTTGGTGACATTCTGGACCGTATTGATTCAGGTTTTGACCAGTACAATGGCAGGGTACGCCTTTGCCAAGATCAATTTCAGAGGTCGCAGTTTCTGGTTTTTGTTATACTTGGCGACCATGATCATTCCGCCACAGGTCACTTTGATTCCAAAATTTATCCTCTTTAACTGGCTAGGATTGCTCAATACTCATATTTCGATCATCCTGCCGGGAGCCTTTTCGGCCTTTGGCGTATTTATGCTGCGCCAGTTCTTTGTGACGCTTCCCAGCGAGTTGTCGGAGTCGGCCCGGATCGACGGTGCCAATGAGTTCCGGATTTGGTCGCAGATCATGATGCCGCTCGCCAAGCCGGCGATTGCTTCCTTGATCATTCTGGCCTTTGTCTGGACCTGGAATGATTATATGACACCATTGGTCTTTCTGCGTAGTAAAGAATTATATACCATTCCGTTGGGGTTGGATTATTTCATGGACGACTCCGGAACGGAGTACTCGTTAATTATGGCGGCAGCGGTATCGGCGGTAGTACCGTTGATCGCAGTCTATTTCATCGGCCAGAAATTTTTTATCGAAAGTATCGCTGCTAGCGGCATTAAAGGTTGAAATCAGAATGGGGTGAGCGAGATGTACGATGCGGTTGTGGTTGGAGGCGGTGTAGCCGGAAGCGTGGCGGCGATTGCCAGTGCCCGGAATGGAGCCAGGACCTTGCTAATTGAACGGTACGGTTTTCTCGGCGGCAGCCTGACCAATGCGGGAGTGGGGCCCATGATGACATTTCACGCCGGAGCACGTCAGGTTGTAGGGGGGATCGCCGCCGAGATAGTGGATCGGCTCAAAGAACGGGGAGCCTCGCCAGGACATATCACCGATACCATCGGATATGCGTCGTCTGTGACCCCGTTTGATGCGGAGAGCTTAAAGCTGCTCCTGGATGAGATGGTGAGAGAAAGTGGTTGTGAATTGCTTTTTCACACCATGCTGGCAGGGGTAGCGGTGAGCAATCAAATGCTGAGAACTGTAACGGTTTGTAATAAAGCCGGAATCAGTGAGATCGATGGGAGATTTTTCGTGGATGCCACTGGTGATGCTGATCTGGCCTATTTCGCAGGAGTCGACTGTCAAAAAGGGCGGGACTCCGATGGATTGACCCAGCCAATGACCTTGAACGTCAAGATCGGAGGGGTCGATATCGTTGCGATCAAGTGCTATATCCGGGAGAATCCCGGCGAATTTTTGCTGAAGGATGACGGCGAGTGGATAGAGACTACGGCCCGCCTTTCGGTCTCCGGTTTTTACACGCTCTTGAAAGAGGCTGTCACCGCCGGAGCGATCACTTTCCCCCGTGATTTTGTACTGTTCTTTGAGACCAATAATCCCGGGGAGGTGATCCTCAATATGACCCGGGTTCTTCAAAAAGACGCGACCGATCCAGTCCAGTTGACCCAGGCAGAAGTAGAAGGCAGGCGGCAAGCACGTCAAGCCTTCTTATTTTTGAAAAACAAGGTCCCCGGATTTTCCGATGCAATACTGGTAAGTACCGGCGTTCAGATCGGCATAAGAGAATCGCGACGGATCAAAGCCTCATACCAGTTGACAGCAGAGGACCTGCTGAGCGGCAGGAAATTTTACGACGCCATTGCTCGAGGCGGTTACCCCATTGATATTCATAATCCGTTAGGGCAGTCCACCGACTCTATCCATCTGCCAGAGGGAGCATCCTATCAGATCCCTTACCGGAGTCTGCTAAACGGAAGGATCTTTAATCTGGCGGTGGCGGGTCGCTGCATTGGGGCCACGCATGAAGCGGCGGCCGCAATTCGGGTGTCGCCGATCGCCATGGCGATCGGGCAAGCGGCGGGAACGGCAGTCGCGCTGACTGCGACGCATGGGCAAAATCAGAATTTGCACTGCTTAGATAGCGCTCGATTGCGGGAGACGCTGATGGGTCAAGGGGCAATTCTCTAACAGAACACATCAAGATTAAATTTTAAATATATGTTAAAGGAGTGCTTTTAAATGAAGTTGACAGGGGTGGTCTGCCCGATGGTGACGCCATTGGACAGTGAACAACGGATCGATGAGGCCGGAACTCGGCGGTTGGTGAGCCGTTTGATCGCTAAGGGTGTCGACGGACTCTTTTTATTGGGTACGATGGGTGAGTTTCCGATGCTGGTAGAAGCGGAAAAAGAACGGCTGGTGGAGATCGTGGCCGATGAAAACAGAGGCCGTGTAAAACTATTGGTTAATGTCTCAGCCGAAGGTCCGCGCAAAACCGAATTGTTTCTAAAGAAAGCGGTGGAAGCTGGAGCGGACCTACTCGTTTTGACCCCGCCGTATTATTACAACACGCGCGATCCTAAGGAGATCCGCGATTATTACCTGTATTTCAGCGCTAACTCGGGCCGGCCGATCTTGATTTACGATGCTGGAAAATATACCAATAACCCGCTTCCTGACGATTTGCTGATCGAACTGAGTTATCAGGAAGAAATCATCGGATTCAAAGGAATGCTCTTCAATCATCTGCCGGCTTTTCGGGAATTGACCGGCCGAACCGATTTCTCGCTCTTTCAGGGAGACGAAAGCAGTCTCGACTTGGCGTTACAACTTGGCGCCGATGGGGTTGTTCCGGGCATCTGTAGTTTGGCGATCGATCCATGCGTTCAACTTTACCGGCGAGCTCTGGCCGGAGATTTTCAGGGCGCCAGAGCCATCCAACGGGAATTGGCTGAGATTCAAAAAACGGTTTATGGGACGGGCGGCCGCCACTGGGGTAATGGCCAGAAGTATGCCCTGTCGTTGCTTGGGATCTGTCAGGAATACATCGCCACTACGTTGTTGCCTGTCAGCGAGAGCGATCGTGGCGAGATCCGGCGGCTGCTCGAAAAGTACGCGATCGATTGAAGTGAGTCCACGGCGTAGACCGGGCGGCTGACGACTATTACAAAGTTATACCCGCTTCCTTGCCTTACGGCTTGAATGCGGGTTTTGTCTATACTCTATGGCATGACAATTGGATCATGCCATTTTTTATATCCCGGATAATTCCCATCGGAACGGCTTTCGCCGCATGAAGCGTTCCGGATGGCTGCTGCTTTTCATGACGTTGTTGGGCCAGGGCACAGGCTGGCTACTGCAAAAAAAATTTTTGGATTCGGGTAGAAAAAATTAGATAGTTCTTGACAAACTAAAGAAGGAGTAGTATGTTTTTGTTAACGATAATAGTAATGATTACTATTATTAATATTTTGAAAGTGGGACAGGGAAATCCATGAATCGAAGGTTCAGTACCCAGAAAAAAATGATTGAAGAAGCCCTCCGGATGCTCGATCATCCGACCGCTGCAGAGGTGTATGAGGAGATCTGGAAGGCGTATCCCCAAATCAGCCTGGGTACCATCTACCGCAATCTGAACACCATGGCAAGCGAAGGGGAGATCATGCGGTTGTCCTTTTCGGGTTCTCCCGATCGCTTCGACCCAAACGCCGCTGAACATTATCACATCGTCTGCACCCGCTGCGGCCGGATTCTTGATACGGACGACAGTATCCCGCAGGAACTCCTCAATCAGCTGGACCAAGCGGTTGAAAGCTCCACGGGTGTCGAGGTGGAAGGACGGACCATGCTTTTTTACGGAATCTGTCCCGCTTGCAAAAAGAATTAGCAGTACCAACCGGGATTTCTTGCAGCGCTTTGCTGCCGGAACACGAAAAAAACAATAAAGGAGGCATTCTCAATGTCATTAATCGGAAAAGAAGTAAGTGATTTTAAAGCACAGGCCTTTGTGGGCGGTCAGTTCAAAGAGGTGACCAAAGCGGATCTGCTTGGAAAGTGGTCGGTGTTCGTATTCTACCCCGCGGACTTCACGTTCGTATGCCCGACCGAACTGGGCGATTTGGCCGATCATTATGCGGAATTCAAAGAGATTGGCTGCGAGGTCTATTCGGTGTCCACTGATACTCATTTTGTGCATAAGGCGTGGCATGACGCTTCGGATACCATTAAAAAGATTACGTATCCGATGCTCGCCGACCCGACCGCCAAAATCGCGCAGGATTTTGAGGTTTACATCGAGGACGCGGGCCTGGCGCTCCGGGGCAGCTTTGTCATCAACCCCGAGGGGAAGATCGTATCGTATGAGGTCAATGACACCAGCATCGGCCGGGAAGCGGCTGAACTACTGCGCAAGGTCCAGGCAGCCCAGTTCGTCGCCGCGCATGGCGATCAGGTATGCCCGGCGAAGTGGCGGCCCGGAGCCCAAACCCTTAAACCCAGCCTTGATCTGGTCGGAAAAATTTAAAGTTCGCGATGAAGAACCTTTATGATCTGATTATCATCGGCGCCGGCAGCGCCGGAATGACCGCCGGAATCTACGCCGGCCGCTCCAAGCTGAAAACGCTCGTTTTGGATAAGGAACCAGTCGGCGGACAAATCAAAATCACGTCGGAAGTTGTGAATTATCCGGGTATTCTCCGGACTTCCGGCGCGGAACTGGCCCAGACGATGCGCAAACAGGCGGAGAGCTTCGGTGTGGAGTTTCTGAACGCGACGGTGCTGTCGGTGGATCTTTCCCAGGACATCAAAAAGCTGATAACCTCCGCGGGAGAGTTTGAAGCGCTGGGGGTGATCGTCGCCACCGGTTCGAAACCGCGCACGTTAGGTTTCGAAGGCGAGGAAGCGTTCCACGGGCGTGGCATCGGCTACTGCGCCACCTGCGACGGCGAGTTTTTCGCAGGCATGGATGTTTTCGTCATCGGCGCGGGCTTCGCGGCGGCGGAGGAAGCGATTTACCTGACGCGGTATGCCAGAAAGGTGACGATCATCGCCCGGGAGCCGGAATTTACCTGCTCTAAAACCATTGCCGACAAAGTGCTGGCGCACCCCAAGATCGAGGTGAAATTCAATACCGAGATTCTGGAGGTGGGAGGCGAAAAGGTTCTCCAATACGCCAGATTCGTCAACAATCAGACCGGGGAAACCTGGCGCTACGATGTGGCGGAGGGCGACCCGACGTTCGGCGTGTTCGTATTCGTCGGATACATCCCGCAGAGCGTCGAATATGCCGGACAACTGGAGCTCGACCCATCCGGCTATATTCTGACGGATGAGAATTTGAAAACAAACGTCGATGGCGTTTATGCCGCGGGAGACATTCGTCCCAAGACCCTTCGCCAGCTTGTCACGGCGGTTTCGGACGGCGCGCTTGCAGCCACGGCGCTTGAGAAATATATCGCGGAAAAAAAGGAACAGCTTGGTATCGGCCGCGAGGCGGAGTCCGCCTTCGAACCGCCGGCGGGACCTTTTTTCGACGAAGAACTCAAGAACCAACTGACGCAGATTTTCGCGCGTTTTCAAAACCCCATCGGCTTGGTCGCCTTTTTGGACGAAGCCAGCGATTGGGGCGATGAACTGAAAGGGTTCCTGGCGGACTTTGCGGCACTCACCGACCGGGTCCGGGTGGAGATCCTGAATAAAGGGGAAAACCCGGAGCTGGAAAAGGCGGTTCATGCCACGATCTTTCCGACCTTTGCCATCCTCGACCGGGACGGAAAATACACCGGGGTTCAGTTTCACGGGATTCCCGGCGGCCATGAGATCAACTCCTTCATCCTGGCGCTTTATAACGCCGCCGGACCCGGGCAGGCGATCGGCGAAGATATTTTGGCCGGAATCCGGTCGGTGGCGAAACCCGTCAATCTCAAGATCGGCGTTTCCCTCTCCTGCACGCTCTGCCCGGACGTGGTGGCCGCCGCGCAGCTGATGGCATTGAAAAATCCTCTGATTGAGGCGGAAATGATCGACATCGCCCGATTCCCGGAATTTAAGCAGCAATATTCCATCCTGAGCGTTCCGGCCATCGTGGTGAACGACACCCGGCTCCTGTTCGGCAAAAAGAGCCTGGAAGAGCTGCTGCAGATCGCCAGTACTTGATGGTTTTGGTTCATCCTTTTGCGGGCTCCACCGGTCATTGATAGATCGGTGGAGCTTTTTGCATGTGTCCGGGAGGTGAGCGCCGGAGGCGCCAAGCCGTACGGCCTGATAGAGAGAACCCTTGACCAAAAGCGGGCGGGTTCGCGCTACGAGGTGGAAACCGAAGCGGCCCACTGCAAAATCCTGTCCCGAATCCCCTAATCCCGGCAATCCGCGCCATCCGGTTTGCTGTCGAAAATCCCCGCTCTGTCGCAGATGATGAATGTTTCATGATTCCCGATCACCTTCCCGGGGGAAATATCGCTATTTTGTAGTGAAAAGAACCGTGGCGGTAACCGCCGGAGATGCTTTTCCAACCCAAAATTCATCTTCTGTCGCAAAACGAACTACGGCGATGATTGCCGTAGTTCGTTTTGTAGCAGAATATTGATGTTTGATTACGGAATGATCTCCGGCAACCACTGCCGGAGTTGTTTCTGTCCCGGAATGAACTGCGGCGCTGACCGCCACAGTCGATTCGCGAACAAAATCGACGATGGCAATCGTCGCTGGGGTTGTTTTGGGAAAACAAAAAAGAACCGCCGGTTTCGATTCAGGTTGTCTCAAAACGCCAAGCGAACCCGGAGTTTTATTGATGGAGGCGATGGGTCCCGAATTCAATGAAACGGGATGCTTTTTGGGGCATTTTATCATCTCTGGACATTCATTTTTATCTATCGAAGAAACGTATGTCCGGCAAGGGCTTCCTGTTGCAATCCAATAGTCATGTAGAAGATTGGCGCTTATCTCCAATCTTTTATTCTAATGATCCGGCTTGCTCTGATTGTTATAAACCGTCGTTCGTGTATCTTGACAATGTGCAATTGATGTTAGATAACTTGCGACGAATCGCTGGGTTTTTGGCTTTTAATGTCAGCTAGTTGTAATTTATATTGGATATTTTGTGAAAAAGCGGTTGACATTTAGTTAAAATGGTATATAGTATAAGTAGAAACAAAAAAATATTTTTTTTACATGAAAAAAAGTTTGCTAAAGAAGGATGTGATGCTTTGGAACGAATCGCAGATGAGATGGATCTCTTGACAGCCATCGTAAAAGCAATCGTCGCGCAATGGGGAGAAAAATGCGAAGTTGTACTGCATGATTGGTCGGCGGGATATGACAAGACCATTGTCGCAATTGAAGGGAATGTCACAGGCAGAAAAGTCGGGGATTGCGGTAGCAATTTGGGTCTCGAGGTCATGCGCGGAACGGTGGAGAACGGCGATATTTACAATTACATCACCCAGACCAAAGACGGGAAAATTCTTCGCTCATCCACAGTATATATCAAAAACAAAGAAAATAAGCCTATCGGGGCACTGTGCATGAATTTTGATATCTCGGACATCATCGCCGCCAAAAAAACCATGGAATCCTTGACGATGACTTACGGTGCCACCTCGGAGTATTTTGCTACCGACGTAAACGATCTTTTGGATTTTTTGATTCAAGAAAGCATCAAGCTGGTTGGAAAACCGGTATCGTACATGACCAAGGAAGATAAGCTGAAAGCTCTGGATTATCTCGACGAAAAAGGAGCGTTTCTGATTACCAAGTCAGGCAATAAGATCTGTCAATTCTTCGATATTTCAAAGTATACGCTTTATAACTATTTGGATGAAATCAGGATTGCCAAGGAGAAAAAACCCGAGCCCACCGAGGCTGGGGAAAGGGTGGTTTGACCATCCCATAAAACTAAATTTAAGGAGGAAAATGAAATGAAACAAAAACGAATCTGTTTCGTGCTGGCATTGGCGTTCATCGTCGTAATGCTCGCGGGCTATGGCGTCAATTCCTTAGCCGCATCCAAGAAGAACACGCTGGTCGTCGCCCAAACTATTGATGCCTCTACCCTTGATCCGCAAAAGCAAGGTAAAATGCCGGACATGAATATTTTAATCAACATATTTGACACCCTGGTAACCAGAGATGCCAAGGGACGGCTCGCTCCGGCGCTGGCTACCGAATGGAAAGCTATCAATAATGTTACATGGCAGTTTAAGCTCCGCAAGGGAGTAAAGTTCCATGACGGAGAAGAATTTGATGCCGCGGCCGTAAAGTTCTCGATCGACCGTTTGCTTGATCCGAAAACAGTTTCTCCCATTGCCGAATTGCGGAATGTTAAAGAAACAGTGGTCGTTGATAAGTATACTGTCAATATTGTGACGAATGAACCCGATCCCATCCTCCCCAACAAAACCGTCCTTTTTGGCGGAGTCATTATGCCCCCGAAATATGTAAAGGAAAAGGGGGATGACTTTGTCGCCAAGAATCCGGTGGGCACCGGGCCGTACAAATTTGTCTCCTGGCAGAAAGATCATCAAGTGGTAATGGAAGCCAATAAGGATTATTGGCGAGGCGCTCCTAAGTTCGACCGCTTAATCTTTAAAACGATTCCGAGTATGGCGGATACAGTGGCAGCCTTAAAAGCGGGCGAGGTTGATTTTGTAATCGGATTGACGGCCGATGCCGCCAATAGTTTGGCAAATGACAATAATATCAAGATTTTATCCGCGCCGTGGATTCGCACTTACTATGTCAGCCTTAATGCGACAGTGAAGCCTTTAAATGATCCGCGGGTCCGGCAGGCATTGAACTATGCTGTGAATACGCAGGGAATCATCAAAAATATCCTGGGTGGAAAAGCCAAAAGAGTTGCGACCCTGGTTCCCAGTCAGAATTTTGGCTATGACGCATCGGTAAAACCCTATCCCTATAGCCCTGCCAAAGCCAAGAAACTTTTAGCTCAAGCGGGATATCCCAATGGATTCACGGTAACTTTTGACGCGGATAACTTATTTTTAACGGAGATCCAAGCCATTGCAGCCCAACTTGAACAGGTCGGCGTCAAGGTGAAACTGAACGTTATGGATAATAAAACGATGGTCTCCAAGATGCAAGCGAAAACAGTATCCGAAATGTACTTTATCGGTAACACGGGCTGGACTCTTGACGCAATGTCCAATTTTCAGTCCTATGTTAAGAGTGATCGCAGGTATGCCCGGCTGAAAAACTCCAAACTTGATGAATTGGTGGATGTTGAGGAAACCACGATTGATCCTGCCAAGCGAAAAGCGGCGATGGCGGAGATCCAAAAAATCCTCAAGGACGAAGCCTATTTCATCTATCTCTGGCAACTGGATAACATCTGCGCCATGAATTCAAAAATCAGTTATACACCCAATGTGCTGGGAGTTCTTTGGATGTTCCCGGCAAAGAATAAATAAGATATTTTGTAAACGTTCGCATATTGAAGAGGAGTTGAGGATTCATACTCCTCTTCAATATATACGGCATTGATTGGGGGAGGGCTTACTCATCATTACGATTCGCGACGTGAGAGCGATCTGCACTGCTCCGGCCGGTACTAATTTAGTGGTGGTGAAGGTTGAAACCGATGAGCCGGAGTTGTACGGGCTGGGTTGTGCAACGTTTACCTATCGCCATCTAGCGGTAAGCTGCGTGGTAGAAGAGTATCTTAAGCCGCTGCTGGTCGGACGCGGCGTGGCAGATATTGAAGATCTTTGGCATCTAATGAATTGCAATGCTTATTGGCGCAATGGACCGATTGGCAATAATGCCATTTCAGGGGTTGATATGGCGCTTTGGGATATCAAAGGCAAGCTGGCCAAGATGCCGGTATATAGCTTGCTTGGCGGTAAAGCGCGCCAAGCGGTTATGGCTTATGTTCATGTTTACGGGGAAACCCTGCCGGAGATCGTCGACAACATCTTGCAAGGTTTGGCCGAAGGAATCCGCTGTTTTCGAATCCATTGGGGCAACACCAGTAAATTGTATGAAAGCGCCGGGAAATTGGCGGGCGTTTACTTTGATCCTGATTTTTACATGCGCCAAACTCTGGAGCTGTTTTCCTATGTAAGAGATAAAGTCGGTTATGAGGTGAAGCTTTGCCATGATGTCCACGAGCGGCTCGCTCCCATTGAGGCAATTCGATTTGCCAAAGAACTGGAACCGTTCCGCTTGTTCTTTCTTGAAGACGCGTTGTCTCCGGAGCAGAGCGAATGGTATGGCGTGATGCGGCAGCAGACTACGACGCCGATTGCCATTGGGGAGCTGTTCAACAATCCGAAAGAATGGACTCAGCTGATCACCAGTAGAAGCATTGATTTCATCAGAGCTCATCCGAGCCAGCTGGGAGGAGTGACTCCAACCCGAAAACTGGCAATTTTGGCCGAACAATTCGGAGTCCGAACGGCTTGGCACGGACCGGAGGATATATCGCCGGTGGGACATGCCGCCAATATCCATCTCGATCTGGCTTCTCATAATTTTGGGATTCAAGAATGGCGCGGAATCGATGCTGCGGTTGCCGAGGTTTTTCCCGGCAGTCCCACCCTGCGGGACGGTTGTCTACAATTGAATGAGCAGCCGGGATGGGGAGTGGACATCGACGAGCGGCATGCCAAGAAATTCCCCTGTACCCATTCAACTACGCTCTGGACCCAAAAGCGTATTTTGGATGGCACCCTTATTTATCCGTGAAACGATGAATGGCAATCATTTTGATTCCCATCATGATGCCCTTGTTGATGTGGCGGTTTAAGCAATTCTTTTCAAATGGGAGAGAATAAGATGCTCAAATACATTTTAAAAAGGCTGTTTTATGCCATATTCGTGCTGCTTGGCGTGGCAACGATCGTGTTTTTTTTAACCAGGATGACGGGTGATCCCGTGGCCATTATGCTTCCTCCCGATGCCGGGCAAGACCAAATCAGAGAACTTCGGGCCACATTGGGCTTGGATCAACCCTTAATTGTCCAATATTTGATTTACCTAAAGGATCTGTTGCATTTTGATTTTGGGCGATCCTTACGGTATTTTGAACCCGCCTCAAACCTATTATTAGAGAAATTGCCGGCTACATTAAAATTAGCCGGAGCGGCCATGTTGATATCCCTATGTATTGCAATTCCAGCCGGAGTCCTTGCGGCTCTTAAAAAAGGTTCTGCCATCGACCAGGGGATCATGGTCATTGTAATGGCCGGTCAATCCATGCCGGTATTTTGGGTCGGTATTTTGCTGATTATGCTATTTTCGATTCAACTCCGGTGGTTGCCCACCGGCGGGTACGGCGGGGTCCGGTACATCATCATGCCCGCAATCGCTTTAGGCTTTAATTTAATGACCCTCACCACCCGGTTGCTCCGGTCGTCGTTGATTGAGGTTATGGAGACCGATTATATTCGCACTGCCAGAGCAAAAGGGTTGAAATCCAAGGCAGTCATCATGAAGCATGCGCTTCGGAATAGCTTGTTGCCTGTAGTAACCGTGGTGGGATTGCAAATGGGAGCATTGCTGGGAGGATCGGTCGTGACGGAAACGGTGTTTGCCTGGCCGGGAGTCGGACAGATGCTGGTTCAGGCGATTCAATACCGCGATTTCCCTTTGGTCCAGGCGACCATTATTACGTTGGCCGGAGGATTCGTACTCATCAATTTGGTGGTCGACGTACTCTATGTGTTTATTGACCCGAGAATTCACTTAAAGTAAGGGAGAGGTTGACGCGCGATGGGCATCATCAAAAAAATCAGGAAATATATGGGGAGCTATATCGCATGGATAGCTTTGACCATTTTAGCGATATTTATCTTATTTTCATTGTTTGCCCCGCTATTAACGGCCTACAAGCCCAACGACCAGAACCTGATGGAACGTTTAAAGCCCCCGGCATGGGTGAACGGAGGAACGCTTCGTCACATTCTGGGTACTGATGAGCTTGGCAGGGATATCTATACCCGACTGGTTTACGGCAGCCGGACCTCGATGTCGGTCGGCGTTTTGGCGGCCTTATTGTCGGGGGGAATCGGTATTACCTTAGGCCTCCTGTCGGGATATTTTCCCAAAGCCGATGGGGTTATCATGCGGGTTGCCGATATTCAACTGGCATTTCCATCGATCCTGTTGGCGCTCTCGATTGTCGCGGTGTTAGGCGGCGGTTTTATGAAGCTTATCCTGGTGTTGGGGATTACGGCCTGGGTGTCCTATGCGCGGGTTATCCGGTCGGAAGTATTGAGTATTAAAACCTCCGATTATATCCTGGCCGCCCAGACTGTCGGGGTCGGGGAAACCAGAATCATGGTCAAACATATCTTTCCCAATATCATTGCCCGGGCGGTAACGATTTCAACCTTTCAAGTGGCTACGGCCATTATTGCCGAATCGTCCCTAAGCTTCTTGGGGCTCGGGATTCCGCCCACCATCCCGACCTGGGGAAACATGCTTTACGCCGGGCAATTGTATATGAATAGCGCCTGGTGGATCTCATTGTTCCCGGGGATCTGTATCATGCTGGTGGTGTTATCGATTAATCTGTTAGGAGACGTGCTCCGGGATTATCTTGCGCCAAAATCACGATGAGAGAGTGTGAAGATGATGGACGGTTATGCGATTGGCTTGGTATGCGATAAATGTCAAAAAGATTACGATATCCGGCAGGCTGTAAATACCTGTCCTTCCTGCGGCGGCTTGCTGGAAACAGTATACGACCTGCCGCGGCTGAAGAAAGAGATCGTATTTTCAAAGTTGCAAACAACCGGCAACACCATGTGGCGATATAAAGATTTTTTCCCCTATATTGAGGAGAAAAATATCGTGTCCCTGGGC
Organism: Hydrogenispora ethanolica; assembly: GCF_004340685.1. Classification (NCBI taxonomy): domain Bacteria; kingdom Bacillati; phylum Bacillota; genus Hydrogenispora; species Hydrogenispora ethanolica. Next base: position 97,066 of record NZ_SLUN01000006.1, read on the forward strand.
GAGGGTTGCACTCCTTTAGTTAAGTCGATCTACCTGAGCCGCGAATTGGGCATGGAAAACATCTATTTCAAAAACGATACGATGATGCCGACAGGTAGTTTTAAAGATCGGGGCTTTAGTTTGGCGATTAGTTTTGCCAAAGATATTGGGGTAAAAAAGGGGTTCACGTATAGCTCGGGAAATGCCGGGGCTTCATTCTCCGCCTATTCGTCGAGGGGCGGGTTTCATGCGCTGGTACTGGTCGAATATTTGGCTAGTGATACCAAGAAGGCCATGATCAAGCTTTATGGAGCCCAAACGGCTATCCTGGACTTTGAAAACTTCGGTCAGATCAGCGTAATGTTGGAAAAAGCGGTCAGCCAGTTAGGCTTATACCAGTTTGTGAACTTTATCAATCCCATCCGGCATGAGGCCATGAAGACGTATGCTTATGAGATTTTTGATCAATTGGGAGGTCTGGTTCCGGACTACATGTTTCATCCGGTGGGAACCGGCGGCGGTTTATGGGGAGCGTGGAAAGGCTATAACGAACTCAAAGCGTTGGGCCTCACCGATCAATTGCCGAAGATGGTGGCGGTACAACCCGAAACTTCATGCCATTTGAAAAAAGCCTTTCAAAAAGGCGCCAGAGTGGCCGGTCAATATGGCGATCCCGCCAAAACCATCGCCCAAAGCATCGCCGCGGACAGTCCCATCCAGGGCGGAACCAGGGTATTGGATGCCATCTATCAATCGGGCGGCATGGCGCTCGGCGTCAGCGACCAAGAAATTTTAACGGCCATGCGCATATTGGGAAAGGAAGGCATCGGCGCCGAGCCATCATCGGCGGCGGCGGTGGCTGCTTTGATACAAGGGGTGAAAAACGGAACCGTGAGTCCCGATGCGACCGCGGTATGCGTGATTACGGGCACCGCCCTCAAACAGAGCCGGGCGGTTGAAATGGCGGCAGGCCAGCCTCAGCTGCAGGTCGACGCCGATATTGGGAGTCTGGCGAAGATCATTGACTCGTTACATATTTGAGCGTCGCACGCCGTTGAAAGGAGTCTCGCAAATGTCGGAAAAACTGTTGGCGATTAAGAATCTAAAGACGTACTTCGCACTGGATGAAGGGAAATGGGTGAAAGCCGTCGACGGAGTGGATCTCAGCGTGGAGAGCGGGAAAACGCTTTGTATCGTCGGCGAGTCCGGTTGCGGAAAGAGTATCACCTCGCTGTCCATCATGAATCTAATTCCCAAACCGCCCGGCAAGATCGTCGCCGGAGAGATCTTGTTTGAGGGCGTGGACCTGACCAAACTGAGCGAAGATGAAATGTCGGAGATCCGCGGGAACAAGATAGCGATGATCTTCCAAGAACCGATGACCTCGTTAAATCCGGTGCTGACGATCGGCGATCAAATCTCGGAAGTGCTTGTGCTGCACCGGAACATGCATAAGCAGCAGGCGCTGCAGGAAACGGTTCAAATGCTCCAAAAGGTCGGGATTCCCAGAGCTGACAAGATCGCGACGGAGTATCCCCACCGGCTGTCGGGCGGGATGCGCCAACGGGCGATGATTGCCATGGCCATGGTTTGTAATCCCAAACTGCTGATTGCCGATGAGCCCACCACCGCGTTGGACGTCACCATTCAAGCCCAGGTGCTTGATCTGATGCGCAAGATGAAAAGCGAGTTTGGAACGGCGGTCATCTTTATTACCCACGATTTGGGGGTGGTGTCGGAGATGGCCGATGACGTGGCCGTGATGTATGCCGGCCAGGTGGTCGAGACGGCATCGGTTGAGGAAATCTTCGACAATACCAGACATCCTTATACGAAAGCGTTGCTGGCGGCGATTCCTTTTGTGGATCAGGCAAAAGAAGTTTTATATTCCATTCCCGGCACGGTCCCCGATGCCGCCAATTACCCGCCGGGTTGCCGGTTCGCCGATCGCTGTCAGATTAGCGACGCCGGATGTATTCAACATGCGCCGGTATTGCGGGAGATCACCGCGGGGCATTATGTCCGGTGTCTAAAAGCGTTGTGAAAAACCCCGGCCGGAGGCGAGGGTGTTGAGAAGCAAGCCAGATCGATCTTTTGTGGATAAAGATCTGCCTTTTGTGAATCCAGATCGATCTTTTGTTAATAAAGATCTAACTTTTGTGGATCAAGATCGATCTTTTGTGAATAAAGATCTGCCCGCGATGATTCCAGATCGATCTTTTGTTAATAAAGATCTAACTTTTGTGGATCAAGATCGATCTTTTGTGAATAAAGATCTGTCCGCGATGATTCCAGATCGATCTTTTGTGGATTAAGATCTAACTTTTATGGATCAAGATCTTCCCGCTGTGAATCATGCGCTTCTTTTTGAACGGTTTGAACCTGCCCGGCAAACAAGTCGGGTTTGTCACAACGCTGCTAAAGGCTAATCGTAAGGAGATGGAAGGGATTATGGAAGAGAATATCCTAGAGCTTAAAAATATTAAAATGTATTTCCCCATCCAGTCGGGACTGCTCAAAAAGGTCGTCGGATATGTCAAGGCGGTCGATGATGTCTCCTTAACCATCCGAACCGGCGAGACATTGGGGATTGTGGGCGAATCGGGCTGCGGCAAATCCACCTTGGGCCGGGTTATCTTAAAAATTTACGATCCGACGTCCGGCCAGATCGTATTGAATGGAGCGGACATCACCCACAAAAAGGGCAAACAACTGAAAAGTCTGCGAAAAGAATGTCAGATGGTGTTTCAAGATCCCTTTGCCTCGCTCAACCCGAAAATGCGGGTGGGAGAGATCGTCGCCGAGCCGTTATGGGTCAATCATATCGTCGCCAAACCGGAGGCTTTTCAACGGGCTGAAGAGTTGCTGGTCAAGGTGGGCCTGCGCCCAAGCGACGCTCAGAAATTTCCGCATGAGTTTTCCGGCGGCCAAAAGCAACGGGTCGGCATTGCCAGAGCGCTGGCGCTGAATCCGCGGCTGATCGTGGCTGACGAGGCAGTATCGGCGCTCGATGTATCGATCCAGTCGCAAATCCTTAACCTCCTGAATGATTTGAAGAAAGAGTATAACCTGGCCTACATGTTCATCACCCATAATTTGGCGGTGGTCAAGCATATCAGCGACCGCATCGGCGTCATGTATTTGGGGAACCTGGTGGAACTGGCGGATAAGAAGGATATTTTCGAAAATCCGCTCCATCCGTACACCCAGGCGCTGTTATCGGCGGCGCCGGTCGTCGATAAGAAAAAGAGGAAAGCGCGGATATTGCTCACCGGAGACGTTCCAAACCCGGCCAATCCTCCGGCGGGATGCCCGTTTCATACCCGTTGCCCGCAATGCCTGGAGATTTGTAAAACCGAAAAACCGGTTCCCCAGGTACGCAGTAATCACCATCAAATCGCCTGCCATCTTTATTAAGCGGTTTTTGAGAAGGAGTTCTTTGCGATGATCGTCAAAGTAATCGACCCCGCCGGGAATAAGGTATTCCCGGCTGAATTAGTCAAAACGGAACAAGGTTACGATTTAAAGCCGGTGAACGAGGACGTCCGTCAAACCGAAATTCCTTATCTCAGCCCGGGCTGGATCGATTTCCATACCCATGTCTATCACGGCGTGACTTCGTTAGGCGTTAATCCCGATGCGATCGGGATCAACCGCGGGGTCCATTTATTAATCGATGCCGGGAGCGCGGGCGCGGAAACGGTGGAGGGGTTCATTCGCTATGTCGCGCCTTGTTATAAAACGAAAATCAAAGCTTTTTTGAATATCAGCACCATTGGCCTCACCACCATGCGGGAATATGCGGATATCCGCAATATTGACCCGGATAAAACTGCGGCAGCCATTGAAAGGTACCGCGATTTCCTGTGCGGCGTGAAGGTCCGGTCCAGCGGCATTATTGTCGAGGACAAGGGGCTGTTGCCGTTTAAGAACGCCATCCGTGCGGCCGAGAAGGCCGGGGTGCCGATCATGGTTCACATGGGCGAGACGCCCCCCGCCAATGCGGATAATCTGGCGCTGTTCCGCAAGGGCGATATCCTGTCCCATTGCTTTCACGGCAAAAACGAGCCGCTTTTCGGGCCGGACGGGGCGCCCATCCCGGAAATGGCCCAAGCGATGGAGCGGGGGATCGTTTTGGATGTTGCCCACGGAGCGGCCAGTATGGATCGGAATGTGGCCCGCCAGGTACTCCGGCGGGGTTACCGTGATTTCATCATCAGCACCGACCTGCATATCCGGAATGTCAACGGCCCGGTCTATTCACTGGCGCATACCATGACCAAATTCTTGGCGCTGGGAATGGACTTGCCGGAAGTCATCGCCGCGGTGACGTTCCGGCCGGCGCAAGCCTTGGGAATCAAGGATTGGTGCCGACTTGACCATCCAATACGCAGGGCTACTCTTTTTAGGGTCAGAGATCGCAAACCGGAGGATCCAATCTTGATGGACGCGATGAAAAACGTGATCGATGCCGAAAAAGCGATTGAACCGACTGGTTTGATTTATGAGGGTGAACTTGTAACGCTCCCCGCGCTACAAGAATCCTAGCATATCCAAAACTAGCTAAAGTCCAGGCAAATTGAATCACTCGTTTGCGTTAGCTGAGACTGTCGTGGCCGACGCACGGATTGGGAGTGGAATCATTGATTGATAAAGCAATGTCTGTGACTCAACTGACCGAGGAGTTAATCCGGATCGATTCGGCCACCCCGCCGGGGGATGTCGGCGGAGTCGTTCAAATCATCCGGCAATTCTCGAGCCTTAACGGCGCGGCGATCGAACTTCAAGAAGTTGAGCAGGGTAAAGAAAACTGTATTGTAACGTTTGATTTTGGCCCAGGAAAGACGCTGCTATTAAACAGCCATATGGATGTGAATAATCCTTCCGGCCAGCAATGGAGTTTCAATCCATTGCAGCCGTTCCAGAAAGATGGCAAACTATATGGCTTGGGCAGCTGCGACACCAAAGGTTCCTTGGCAGCGATGCTCATCGCCGTTCAACGCGTCATCGACAACCCGGTGAATGTCCGGGGCCGGTTGTTATTCACAACGGTCATGGGAGAGGAGGCGGGTGGAATCGGTGCCTTTCATATGGTGCAAAAAGGGATCGCCGCCGACGGGGCGGTAGTCGGTGAACCGACCGGACTCGAAATATGCACCGCGCATAAAGGGACTTATATCCGCAGGTTCGTTTTCAAGGGCAAGGCGGCCCATTCCGCCAATTCGCATCGGGGCATCAATGCGATTCATCATGCGGCCCGGTTTGCCGCTAGCTACAGTGAGCTGCAAACCGCGTTGGATCAGCATCCCCACCCGATTCTCGGTCCGGCCAATGCCAGTGTGACATTGATTGGCGGCGGCACCCGTCAAAATGCCATTCCGGAATCTTGTTTTGTGGTGTGCGACCGCAGACTGATTCCAGCCGAGGACAGCCATAAAGCCGATCGTGAAGTTGCGGCCATCCTCGAACGGTTAACACGGGATCTCCCGGAGTTGAATTGCAAGACCGTCGAAGTTTTGGCCTCAACCGTTCCGTCGCAAACCGCCACGGATCAGGAAATCGTCCAAGTGGCTTTAAAAGCGGCCAGCGAAGTCAGAGGCATTGAAAGTCAACCCCAAGGTTTTAATGCGGGATGCGATATGTCCAAGTTTGTGACGGTGGCGCATATTCCGACCGTAATCTGTGGCCCGGGCAGTTTGCAACAGGCCCATACACCGGATGAATTTGTGGAGATCGAACAGCTCCATCAAGCCGTTGCTGTTTATGAGCGAATTATCCGGGGCTTTCTCCGCTAAACCAAAGAAACAGGAGGGAAATATGTCTACAATCCATGATTTTTTGCGCGGAACTATTGATAAAGGTGAAATACCATCTGCTACCTATATTATAGGAACTTCGGCGCAGATACTGGAAAAGGGGACATTGGGGCAACTGGGGCAAGGCAGAGCGGCGGTCCGCGAAGACACGCTTTACGACCTGGCCTCCGTTACCAAGCCCATTGTAGCCTTGGCGGCGATGAAACTTCTGCAAAATGGGCAAATCGCTTTGGATGATACGGTCGCTACGTATCTCGATGAATATCGAAACACTACCAAAAGCGATATCACGATCTATCAATTATTGACCCATACCTCAAAGATCTATGGTTGCGTGCCTTTGTATAAAACCGCCCATACCAAGGAGGAATTGTTGGAAGCCATCGTCGATATGCCTGATCGCGAAAAAAACGATGTGTTATATTCTTCGCAAGGTATAATCGTTTTGGGCTGTATTATTGAAAAAATTTGCGGGAAACCGTTGGACCAGGTTCTCAAGGAAATGATCTTTGAGCCCTTGGCGATGAACACCACGATGTTTAATCCGCCGGAACGGCTTTTTGGCAATATTGCATCGACCGAGTATTGCCAGTGGCGCCAACGGATGATCATCGGCGAGGTTCATGATGAGAATGCGGTAGTTTTGGGCGGCGTTTGTGGCCACGCCGGGCTATTCTCGAATATCTTCGATCTTGCCAAGCTTTGCGTGGCGATGTTGACTGCCAAGACTGCCCGAGGGGATTCCTTTTTGAGCCCGGCGGTCTGCAAATTGATGACCCAAAACCATACCGCTGATCTCAATCTGGCCAGAGGCCTGGGATGGCAAGCCAAGGATAAGCACGGTTCTCCGGCGGGAGATCTGTTTTCCGAAACTTCCTATGGGCATACCGGATTCACCGGGACTTCGGTTTGGATTGATCCATCCCGGGATCTGTATGCGGTGCTACTCACTAACCGCGTTCACCCGAGCCGGGCGAATGAACATATTTTTAAAATCCGGCGTAAGTTTCATAACCTCGCCGTTATTTTAAGTGAATCACAAGCAATCGGATGATACTTTTAGGAGGCTTTTTTGATGGATGTCTATCAGCGTTTGCAGGAGTTAAATATTGAGTTGCCTTCCCCGCCCCCCAAAGGTGGAGTCTACACCCAGGCCAGGGAGTTTGGGAGCAACATGTGCTACCTGTCCGGGTTTGGCACGGACATCAATGGCGTGCAGAACTATCAAGGAAAACTGGGAAAGGAATATACCATTGAGCAGGGGCAGCAGGCTGCAGTCAATTGCATCCTGAATATTTTAGCCGTGCTCCATCATAAACTGGGCGATCTGAACCGGATCCGGCGCTTCGTCAAGATGCTGGCCTTTGTGGCCAGTGAAAATCATTTCTCCAGTCAGCCCGCGGTAGCCAATGGCGCCAGCCAACTTTTGCTGGACGTTTTCGGCGAAGAGGTCGGCTTGCCGGCCCGCTCGGCGATTGGGGTAAACGTGCTGCCCGGCGATATTCCGGTGGAGATCGAACTTCTGGTTGAAGTAAAATAAGCCAATAAGATTAAGCAAACACCAAAATTGGCGTCTTAACTAGGCTTTTGATTAAACAGTTTACTACCAGTATAATAGGGTCCTTATTTCATTAAAGATTGCCAAAGAAGCCCGGCTCTACCGAGAGTCGGGCTTCTTGCATTGTCTGAGGATTGGTGAGGCAGGCATGCCGTATTTGATTCAGAATGATGTGATTTTATCATTTCTTGAAAATTTTCAACTCAAAGCAGGTTTTTACGGTTCAACATAGAATTTTCATCCTTGTATTGCAAAAGTAAATAGGAACGATGTTGGACAAGGAGCGAAAATTCGTAGTGAATCTCAAAAAGGTGACCATTACCGATATCGCCCATGAAGCGCAAGTATCCATCAGCACGGTTTCCCGGGTTCTGACCGGAAGTGCCGGCGTGAATGATGAGATTCGCGAAAAAGTGCAGGCATTGGCGCAGGAAATGGGCTATAAGCCCCCGGCCCATCCGGCCGCCCGCAAAATTGCCACCAAAGCCATTGCCTTTTTGGTCGAAAGTTCGGATGTGTTTGTGAACGGCGCTTCATTTTTCGGCAAGTTCTTGGCGGGCGTGCATCAAGTGTTGGAACCGCGAGAATATCAAGTCATTTTGCGTACCGCCAAGCGGGAAGTGGATTCCAGGCAACAGATCGCCGAGATGCTTGAGAGCGGCATCACCGGCTTTATTCTGGCCCAGACGCAGATCCATGACCCGTTCGTGAAGGTGTTTCAGGATTTGCAATGTCCCTTTGTGACATTGGGCCGGACGATCGGCGTCTTAAACACCCCGTATGTCGATGTCGACAGTTTCGGCGGGGCCTATGCCGCCGTCTCGGCCTTGACGGGCCGGGGACACCGGCATATCGCGCATATCAGCGGCAGGTTAAACACCTTGGCCGCCATGGCCCGCCTGGAGGGATACCGGAAGGCCCTTCAGGACGCGGAGCTGAAATACGACGAACGTTATACCGTGGAAGGAGGCGAGTCCCAGCAGGAAGCATATGATGCGACGCTCCAATTATTGAACCAGACGGATCTGACTCCGCCTACTGGAATCTTTGTATATAATGACTTTTTAACGGTGGGGGTCATGAGCGCCTTGCACGATCGCGGAATACGGGTCCCCGCCGATCTGGCTTTGATCGGCTTTGATGATGATGAGGCATCGTCATTTGCGGTTCCGCCCCTAGCATCGGTGCGCTGGCCCGCCATTGAAATGGGCAGGAAGGCCGCTGAAATGGTACTGGTGCTTCTGGCCGGCGAACCGCTGCAAGAACGGCAGGTCGTTCTGCCGACCGAGGTCGTGGAAAGGGAGTCGCTCGGCGCAACGGTGGAGTGCCGGGATCATCGGGTGGTTTAAAAGCGTTGTGATTTACCCTGTCCGAGGGTCAGGGTGAACACAAAAGCTCAGGGAAGCAAGGGATAAAGTCGTTTTGAAACCTATTCAGGCTGAATCGGTTGGAAAGCGACTTTCTCACATGGCTTTCGGGAAATTTTCCAGCATTAGAAAAAAATAAAATTTTTCAAATATAATCGGCAGGAGTCTGAAAATTTTCAGAGAATATTTCCTTGAAGTGAAAAGGAGATAACATTCAGATGACTGCCGGAAGTATGATCGTGCGCAAAGTTCCGGGCTGAAGTCGTCGGAGCTTTTTTATTTCGTCCAATTTACCACTGAATTCCCGGAAAGGAGGTACGGGTGGCGTAGTTTGGAAGGCTGATTTCGACTTATAGGCAACGACATGAAAAGTATCAAAAAAAGAGGAGGTAGGATGTTGTGAAAAAAATGACCCGAATGCTGATCGGCGGACTGATGATCATGGCCCTGATCGGTACCAGCCTGGCATGGGGAGCGCCGCGAAAGACGACGGTGACCATCCTCGCCGGCTTGTCTTCCACCGATGACGGCATGCAAGAGATCATCACCAAGGCGGTGGCCGCCAAGTATCCCGGGATTACTTTGCAATGGGAAGCGCTGGGTTGGAGCGATAATTTTCATCCGAAGATGCAGCAATACATACAGACCGGCTTGCCGGATATCATTGTCGGCAAAGCCCAGGATGTCGCCACCTATGGCGGGCAGGGCCTACTGGCCGACCTGAAGGGCAAAAAGTATCTCACCAGAGTATTGGATGCCGCCATCCCCGGCGTGACGATCAAGGGAAAGACGTATGGCCTTGTTTATAACTGTCTCTATCAGGGAGTGTATTACAACCGGAAAATATTTGCGGAGAACGGCTTGAAGGTTCCGATCACCCATGCGGAGCTTGCCAAGGTTATCGGCACATTGAAAGCCAAGGGAATCACCCCTTTCGCCACGCATATGGTCGACACCTGGAGTATCGGCAATATGACCATGCAGTTTGCCATCAATGACGTGTTCAGCAAGACGCCCACCTGGGGCGATCAATTCCGGGCCGGGAAAGTCTCCTTTGCCACCTCGGCGGCGTATAAAAAATGCTATGAATACAATAAGCTGCTCTTCGACAACACGTGGAGCAGAGAAACCTTCTCTCTGCCGCAGGCCGATTGCGATGCCCGAATGGTCCAAGGCCTAGCGGCCATGAAAGTCTCCGGTTCCTGGTCGATCCAGAATTTCATGAATGTCGATCCGAACTTCGACTTCGGCGTCTTCCCGTTCCCCAATCAAACCGGCGATGCCAAACTGATTTTTGAACCCAACATGACCTGGATGAAGAGCGCGAGGACCAAGCACTCGGCGCAAGTCGACCAAGTCTTTGACGTGCTTACCAGCGACAAAAAGGCAGCCATCGCCTTTTTGAACCTCACCAAGACTTCCTCCATGCTTAAAGGTGTGAGCCCGACCTTCCCCAATCCCAGCCAGAAAGATATCGATAAATACGCGGCCGCCGGCAAACTGATTGACGCCAATTCCGGCAATAATCAATTACAATGGGGCGGATTCCAGGACGAGAATGCCAAGGACATCGCTTCCTGGCTCCAGGGCACCATGACCTTGAAACAGGCCCTGGAAGCGGCCGACAGCCGGAGAGCCATCAGCAAGCCATGATCGACTAGCGGTTTCGAGGGGAATAATTCTGATTATTCCCCTTCATTTCTTTCATGAAGGAGATTCGAATCATGCGCCGGAAATCATTTAACCGGAGGGAGAAACTCCAGTATCTCTCGCTCGTCTTGCCGGGGCTGTTGCTGTTCACGATCGGACTGATCCTCCCGATGTTCCTCTCGTTCAGCTATTCCTTGACCAGTTGGGATGGGATGTCAGCCGCCAAACCTTTCATTGGGTTCAAAAACTATGCCCGTTTTTTTACGGATCCCTTTGCGGGCCAGGCCTGGATTTTTACATTTAAGTTCACGTTTTGGAACACGATCATTCAGAATGTTTTCGCATTGCTGTTCGCGATCGCGCTGAACAGCGCCATCAAGGGCAAGAAGATCTACCGCACCGTTTTTTTCATACCCTGTCTGATTAGCGCCATTATCGTGGGTTTCATCTGGCTGCGGATGTTCATCAATATCCTGCCGGCGCTGAACCGTTTCCTGGGGACCAACATCAATTTCTTGCTCTTCGGCAGCGGAAAAACGGTTTTGGCGGGATTGCTGTTGGCCAACAACTGGCAATGGATCGGGTATTGGATGCTGATCTATCTGGCGGCGCTGCAGTCGATCCCCGGCGAATTATATGAAGCCGCGAATATCGACGGCGCCACCACGCTCGGGAAGTTCCGGCATATCACCATTCCCTTGCTGGCGCCGGCGTTCACCATTTGTATTGTCGGAATCACCACCGGCTCGCTCAAGGTCTACGAACTGTTGGTCACTTCCACCTGGGGAGGCCCGGGCCGCGCTTCCACCTCCATCATTTACTACATCTACAATACCGCCATCAGCGGGCGGCAGTACGGCTACGGCTCGGCGATGTCGATCGTTCTGGTGCTGGTGCTATTCCTGGTGGCCTTGGTTCAGCTCGGGTTCCTGCGGAAAAAGGAGGTGCAATTATGAGGGGGAGCAACGGCAACGCCTTTTTCAAGGGGAAAAAACCCCTTCCGGCGGAGAACCCGGCGCCGGGCGCCGCTGAAAAATATACGCTGGGCACGGGGATGATCCAGGTTCTGATGACGCTGGCGGCACTGTTGTTTGCGGCGCCGGTTTTTATTATCCTCAATTACTCCTTTAAAACAGTGCGCGAACTGTATCTGAGCAATCCGCTCGCCCTGCCGGAAAGCTTTCAATTGGGCAACTATATCAGCGCCTTCAAAAAGCTGGACCTCCTGACCACTTTTACCAATACCTTTATCTATACGGCTGTGACAGTGGTGGTCCTGGTCATGCTGTGCGGCGCTTCTTCCTGGGCGATTGCCCGGTGTAAAAACCGGTTTTTTAAATTCAGCTATATCTATTTTTTGCTGGGCATTTTCATTCCCCATCAGGCGCTTTTTCTTCAGATTTACATGATCGGATTCAGAACGGGACTCATTAATACCCGGCTCGGCGTCATCCTGATGTACATCGCCACCGGAATGTCCTTTGGCGTTTTCCTGATGACCAGCTTTATGACGACCGTTCCGGTGGAGTTGGAGGAAGCGGCGAAGATCGACGGCTGCTCGGTCTATCGCACCTATTTTTTCATCGTCTTGCCGCTCTTGAAACCGGCCATCGCCACGTTAACGATCCTGCAGGCTTTTCAGATCTGGAACGATTATCTCATGGCCAGCCTGTTCATTAGCAGTCAGGAGCTGAGAACGCTGACTTTGGCGATGCAGATGCTGTTTTCGCAGCAATCCAGCGATTACACCACGGCCATGGCGGCCATTATCATATCCGTGTTGCCCGTAGCGATACTCTTCATCTCGATGCAGAAGTATTTCGTCAAAGGCATGACGGTCGGAGCGCTGAAGGGTTAAGCCCATACATCAGAAAGGGATAACAAAATGGAGATCATCATCAACGAAAATGCCCTGCATCTCGTGATCGAAGTGACGGATGACAAGGATGTCCGTTTGCTGCATTTCGCGGCGGTTCCTTTCCATCCGGAAATGCTGACCGAAAAGCAGCGGCAAAAGTGCCGGCTGGTGGAACTGCAGGAAACGGGCGAGAACCAGGATGACAATCATGGTCCGAAGCATACCGGGACCATGCCCGGCAACCGGCTGGTGTATCAAAACCACCGTGATTACCGCACCGCGCCGGGGCGAAAATTGGAGATCGAGATGGCCGACGGCGGGCTGGCGGTCGTCAGTCATCTGCAGTTTTATGACGGGCTTCCGGTGGTCCGCTCCTGGACTGAGCTCCGGAATCATAGCGCAACGGCCAAAGGTTTGGAGTATGTCTCCTCCTTCGCCTTGACCGGAATCGCCAAAGAGGGCATCCTGCCGTGGGATCGGAAAAGCCGGTTGCATATTCCGCATAACACCTGGTTTGGCGAGGCCCAATGGCGGCGGAATACCCTCCCCGAGCTGGGCTTGGCGCGGGTCCATACCTTTTCTGTAAAGCGCCTGGCGTATTCCAGCACCGGAACCTGGTCCACTTCGCAGTATCTGCCGATGGGTTGTTTTGAAAATGTCGAAGCCGGCTCCTGTCTCTTCTGGCAGATCGAACACAACGGTTCCTGGCATTGGGAGATCAGCGACAGCGAAGAGCAATTATATTTGCAGCTCAGCGGACCCACTGAAAATGAGAACGCCTGGTGGAAAGAGCTGGCGCCCGGCGAATCCTTTACCACCATACCAGTCGCCGTCGGAGCGGTAGCCGGCGGTTTCGAGCCGGCGATCCAGGCCTTGACCCGTTATCGCCGGGCGATCCGCCGCCCCCATCCGGACAACCGGAACCTGCCGGTTATCTTTAACGACTATATGAATTGCCTGTTCGGCGACCCGACCACCGCCAAGCTGCTGCCGTTGATCGACGCGGCGGCCGCGGTCGGCTGCGAATATTTTTGTATCGATGCCGGCTGGTATTCGGACGGGGAATGGTGGGACGGGGTGGGGGAATGGCTCCCGGCCCAACACCGTTTCCCCGGCGGCATCAAGGAGCCGCTGGATTATATCCGCGCCAAGGGGATGATCCCCGGGTTGTGGCTCGAGCTTGAGGTGATGGGCATGCACTGCCCGCTGGCGGAACGGGTGCCGGATGACTGGTTTTTCGTCCGCCACGGCAAGCGGGTGATCGATCACGGCCGGTATCAGCTGGATTTTCGCAATCCGGCGGTCCGGCGGCACGCCGCTGCGGTCATCCGGCGTCTGGTCCGGGAGTACGGGGTAGGCTATATCAAGATGGATTACAATATCAATGCCGGCAGCGGCACCGAATGGAACGCCGCCAGTTTCGGCGACGGACTGCTGGAGCACAACCGGGCTTACCTGGCCTGGCTCGACGATATTTTCGACCAATACCCGGAGCTGGTCATCGAAAACTGCAGCAGCGGCGGGATGCGGATGGATTACGCGATGCTGAGCCGGTATAGCATCCAGTCCAGCAGCGACCAGACCGATTACCGGAAGTATGCCGTGATCGCGGCCGCTTGCGCCACCGCAGTGACGCCGGAGCAATGCGGCGTCTGGTCCTATCCGCTGCGCGAAGGGGATGCCGAGGAAGTGGTCTTTAACATGGTCAACGCGATGTTGATGCGTTTCCATCAGAGCGGGCACCTGGCCGAAATTTCCCCGGAGCGGCTGGCCCTGGTCCGGGAAGGATTGGCCTATTATAAGTCCATCCGGCGGCAGATCCCGGAAGGGCTGCCGTTCTGGCCCCTGGGACTGCCGGCTTTCCAAGACCCCTGGGTCAGTTGGGGCCTGCGCTGCGGAACTGAGACCTATCTGGCCGTTTGGCGCCTGGAAGGCTCGCGCGACAGCTGCCGCCTGCCGCTGCCCTTTCTGAAAGGAAAGAAGGTCGCGGTTCGCTGCGGTTATCCGGCCGCTTTTGGCTGCCGGATGGAGTGGCACCCGGATAACGCCGAGCTGAGCCTGATCCTGCCCCAAATCAACTCGGCGCGGCTGTTGGAGTTGGAAGAGCTTGACCGGTAAAACAAATCAAACCATGCGGGCGGGTCGATCATGGAAGCAGAAAAACTGGTGATTCAGGTAGACCGGGAAACCGGAGCGGTAAAGCATGGTACCGCCGGTTTCCTTTACGGCCTGGGCAATGAAGGAGTTCCCAACCTCCAGATGTTGGCTCCACTCAAGCCGGGCGTCGCCGCGCAGAAACCGCCGGGAGGGTTGCAACATCCGAACGGCGATGCCTTTGAGGTCGCCGCCACCTTCAGCGAAGCCGGCGGCAGACAGATTCAAATCTATATGCAGGACGCCTATGCGCAATGGCCGTACGAGAGTCAGGATATCGGCGATTATCTGGAGCGGGTGGCCGCAATGGTTCAGAAAGTCGCGGCGCATCCCCGGAAAGAGCGGTTTGCGTACGTCCCCTTCAATGAGCCGGACTGGATCTGGTACAATGCCGAGGACCGCCGGGACGCCTTTTTTGAAGATTGGCTGACGGTTTACAGGGAAATCCGCCGGCTCGACCCCTCCGGCCCAATCGTCGGCCCCAATATCGCCAGTTATCATGAGGGTTTTATCGAAAGCTTCATGAGCTTTTGCAAATCCGAAGCATGCCTGCCGGATATCGTCTCCTGGCATGAGTTGGACCCGAAATTCTTCAGCGACTGGCACCGGCATCTGGAGCATTACCGGGGGATCGAGCGCAGCCTGGGCCTGCCGGAAAAACCGATCTGTATCAACGAATACGGTAACTGGCGCGATCTGTCGGTGCCGGGCCGGCTGATCCAATGGCTGGCCCGGTTCGAGGAGTCCAAAGTCGAGGCTTGCCTGGCTTACTGGCATGCCGCCGGCAATCTCGACGATCTGGTCACCCGCAATAACGAAACGACCGGGGCGTGGTGGCTTTTCAAGTGGTATGGGGAATTGACCGGAAATACCGTGGCGGTCCACCCCAGCCGTGCCGCTGCCGAAGGTTTGCAGGGCATCGCCGCCTTGGACCAGGAGAAGCTGCAACTGCGGGTGGTGTTCGGCGGCTGCGCCGACGGTTGCGACATCGTCTTGAAGGGGCTGGCGGGGGTCCCCGGCTTTGCGGGCGGGGTCCACGCCGGGCTTTGGTCCGTGGCCTGGTCGGGCCATGAAGGGCCATCGGCCGGGCCAATCGCCGAGCTGGAAAGCGATTTTCCGGTGACCGACGGCGCAACGCTGATTCCGGTGCGGGAGATGGACGCCGCGTCGGCTTATTTGCTCATTGTCACGGCCAAGGATCACGCCGCCGCCGGGGGAGTGCGCAAAGCCTGGCAAGGGACATACGAGGCGGAAGACGCCCAAATCAGCGAGGGCATCATTATCGAAGGCGGCACGCCCGCCCAGCCGAACCGGAACTATCATTCCGGCCGGGGCCGGGTGGGAGAGCTCGGGCAAGACGCCAGCCGGGTCCGGTTCACGGTCGCTGTGCCTTATTCCGGAAGCTATGCGCTGGACATTTTCTACGGCAACGGCCACGGTGCCATGGCCGGACAATGGCTGGGCGTGGATGAGCGGGATTGGCGGTTGCTGGAGTATCATCCCAATCTGGCCTGGGGCTTTATCGACCGGAAAACCGTCCCCCTTGAGTTGAAGCAAGGCAGGCATACCATCACCTTGGCGAAGTATGCCGCCGGGGCCGGTCTGGCGGAGCTCGCGGTGGATTTGGACAAGATCGTGCTGGCTCATTCGGCCCCGGCTCCCGGCCCCCGGCATTATCCCGCGGCATACGCCGAGCTTCTCGGAATGGCGAAGCTGGGGCGCGAAATCGGCGGCTATTCCGGGAATGGCTATGTTTTGTTGGGTGGCGGGGACGCGGGGGTGCGTTTTGTAACGGGTCAAGCGAACCATGGATTCAATCGGATCCGCATTCGTTACGCGATCGCTTCCCATTCTGAAGATCCTGAGACTTCGGCCATCCCTGCGCTGTCTATCAACGTCAACGGCGCGGCTTGGGAATTGCCGCGTCCTGAATCCTTGAATCCGAATCAATGGCAGGACGCCGCTTGCCAAGTCTTTTTGCCCGCCGGGATCAGCCAAATAACTTTTGGGAGTCGCGCTGGGAACCCCAATCAAAACATTGCTTTGGATTCCATCGCGCTGGAGGAGGGAAACGGCCCGGTGGCAAGCTACGAGGCGGAAGCCCCCGAAAATACCCTCGCCGGAAGCGCCAAGGTTGGCGACGACGCCTACGCTTCAGCCGGCAAATATGTGCGGGACATCGGTGACGGGGCGGAGAATTTTCTGCAATTCAACGGGATTACAGTGGAGGCCGACGGGACCTATTGCATGGTTATCGATTATGCCAACGCTGAAAAGGTCGGCGCGCATCAGTATAATGTAAATATCGTGGACCGTTACGCGGATATCTGGGTTAACGGTCGGGAAGCCGGGCGGGTCTATTTCCGGAACACCTTCGGCTGGAATTCCTACCGCAGCAAAGCCGTTCATCTTGAATTAAAAGCCGGCGCGAACACCATCCGCTTCTCGAATGCCGAAGCGGCCGCCCCGCATATCGATAAGATTACGATTGCGCCCTTCCAAACGTAAAGCGCCCCTGATTCCGGGAACGCCGACTCGAACTCCTTTCGCACAACGAAAGGAGTTTTTTAATTGGCAGTGGTTTTTCGGCCCGAAAAAGGGGTCTGGTTCCCGTATCCCAAGCCCCGGGGAAGCTTCCCGGAACCTCGGGGATGCTTCCCGAAGCTTTGTCGATGCATCCCGAAGCCTCCGTCCTCTTTCCCCGAGGTTTGGGGAAGCATCCCGAAGGTTTGGTCCTTTATTCCGGAGCCTTCGGGATGATTCCCTGGGGTTCCGGGATGCTAGGATGACCTTTCGGGAAGAAAGGATCGTAGGATCCTATGAAAGGATCATGGGATCCCTTACAAGGATGAAGGCCATCCCTTACACGGATCATAGCATCCCTTACAAGGATCGGAAGATCCTATGAAAGGATCGAGGCATCCCTTACAAGGATGGCTTTCATCCTAACAAGGATGAAGAAGATCCTAGTTGGACGGAAGACCATACCTGACATGAGGGGAGATCAACTGATATATTAGGTGTCCGGGGAAGCGGGGGCGGGACATCGGGAACCAGGCCGGGGATACCGGTGAGCTAAACGGATCCTTGACGTTTGGAAGCGACGTCATGAAGCTTCTTGCGCGCCGGAGCGCGGAGCGGAACCATACCGACGTCGCGTTAGCGCGGATCCGATGCAACAGAGCCCATCATGCCATGAGCAAAACCGCCTGCCGTCAGGCGGCATGTTTCCGCAGGCAGATCCATTTTATTTCGGAATTTGGGTATTGTGTAAATTAATATATTAAGCTAATATATTAGTATACAATCCTTCAAATTTTGTTTAAATACAAGCTACATCGAGGGAAGGAGGTCTAGGAGGACAACCGCTTCATCGCCGGATTGCGCGCGATCCTGAAAAGGGGGATGGATGTACCGCGGTATCGGTGGTGACCAATTTTTTTACGAATTTAAGGGAGGAACGACATCGTGATTGACATGATTACCGGTCTATTGCTGCTTGTTACATTTATTGGCCTGATCATCTATTGTATGAAAGGCGGAAACCTGCTCGTCGGTTTCATCGCCGCCTCCATCGTTTGGTGTATCATTGGACGGGTGCCCATGAGTACCGTTGTTACCGATATTTTTCAAACATCGGTCGAAAATTACGGGAAGACCATTGCCATCATTGTCTTCGGAGCCTGGTTCGGCCGGGTGCTGGTGGACACCGGAATCGCGGGCTATATTATCAAAAAAACCGTCGAACTGGCCGGGGACATGCCCCTGGTTACCACGTTGATGCTGAGCATCGTCTGCGCTTTGATTTTTACCAGTGCCTTCGGCGTCGGCTCGGTGATGGCCATCGGCATGATTGTGCTGCCGATCCTGTTCTCCCTCGGCATTGATAAGAAAACTGCCTTGGGCGCGTACCTGCTGGCCGTCGCGGCGGGCATGTATCTGAATATCGCCTATGTCAACCAGTTCTTCGCCGTATTCCCCAATGTGAAATATGACGATCATTATATCCGTTTCGCGATCATTGCCACCATTGTACATGTCGCGGTGATGTGCGCCTTTATCGTGTTCAATTACTTCCGGAGCAAAAAAGGCGGGAAAGCCCGCGCCTGGGCCGTCGGCGCCGCCGCGGAGCAGAAAGATGCCAAATCGCTGGGCTGGTACTGCGTGATTGTGCCCTTCATCCCGATTATCATGGTTTCATTCTTCAAATGGCAGCCGATCCCCTCGTTCCTGTTGGGAATCTTCCTTGGCTTGCTTTTGACCCGCAACTTTGCTTCGTACAGCCTGGCCGTGGAGAAGATCCAAAAGACGCTGTATGACGGCATCGCCGACAGCGGCCTGCTGATTGGGATGCTGTACAGCGTCAACATCTTCCAGGCCGCCGCCAAACAAGTTTCTCCCATTCTCCAAAATTTGCTGGGCGGCATTATTCCGACCGCGCCGGTGATCATTCTGATCGCGTTCTGCGTGCTGGCGCCGCTGGCGCTGTTCCGCGGGCCGCTGATGATCTGGGGCTCCGGCATCGCCTTGGTCTCCATCTTCCAGGCGATGGGCGTATTCAGCGAAATGTTCTTGTTCGCGCTGTTTTTGGTTCCGCCGGTCGCCATCGTGGCCAGCGCCTGCCCGACCCAGTCGTGGACCATGTGGGGCCTGAGCTACGCCAAGCTTGAGCCGAAACAGTATATCAAAACGAACCTTCCTTGGGCATGGGCCATTTTGATCATTGTCGAGATCCTGGCCTTTGTGATGATTGGCAACGTTTAAGCGGCCCGGGATGAGCCGGCCTGAAACCGGCCGGCTCATTATCCAATCATAAATGTTTGAATCGGGCGTGTCAGAGCGCCGGGAATCGCGTTTTCCCGCCGGCGCAGTTGACTGCACGCCCAATAATCGGAGGATTTTGAATATGAGCAATCGCGCAATTCGCATCGGAATCGACGTCGGCGGCACCCATACCAAAGCCGTCGCCATTGATAACAACACCAATCAAATCGTGGGCAAAGGCTCGGTGATGACCACCCACCATCACGAGCGCGGCGTGGCCGCCGGCGTGGTGGAGGCCTTCCAGAAATGCCTCGCCGAAAACGACATCCGTCCCGATGAGGTGATCTTTATCGCGCACAGCACGACTCAGGCCACCAACGCCTTGCTCGAGGGGGACGTGGCCCGCGTCGGCGTGATCGGGCTCAGCGGCGGCGGACTCGAGGGTTTCCTCGCCAAACGGCAGACGAAGATCAAAGATATCGACCTCGGCACCGGCAAGTTTATCGAGATCGATCATACGCACCTGAAGATCAAGGAAATGTCCCCCGAAAACGTCAAAAACACCATTCAGAGCCTGCTGGAGCGGGGCGACCGGGTCATTGTCGCCAGCAAGGCCTTTGGCGTGGATAATATGCGGGAAGAACGGATGGTGGCCGAAGAGGCCGAGCGGCAGGGCGTTCCCTGCACCGTGGCTTCGGATATTACCAAGTTGTACGGCCTGACCACCCGTACCCGCACCGCCGCGTTGAACGCTTCGATCCTGCCGAAGATGCTCGAAACCGCCAACTCCACCGAGCAGAGCGTCCGTTCCACCGGCATCAAGGTGCCGCTGATGATTATGCGCGGCGACGGCGGCGTGATGGAGATCAACGAGATGAAAAAGCGGCCGATCCTGACGATGCTCTCCGGTCCGGCGGCCAGCGTCATCGGCGCGTTGATGTATTTGCGCGCCTCCAACGGCATTTACTTTGAGGTGGGCGGCACTTCCACCAACATCGGCGTCATCAAGAATGGCCGGCCGGCGGTGGACTATTCGATCATCGGCGGACACCGGACCTATGTAAACAGTCTCGATGTGCGCGTCCTGGGGGTGGCCGGCGGCAGCATGGTGCGGGCCAGAAAGGGCGAAGTGATCGATGTCGGACCCCGTTCCGCCCATATCGCGGGCATGGGTTACGCTTGTTTTACCGATCCGGCTTTGTTTGACGGCGCAACATTGTATTACGTGAAACCCCGCGAGAATGACCCCGCCGATTACGTGGCGATCAAGCTGAACAACGGCGAGAGCGTTACCATTACCAACACCTGCGCCGCCAATGTCCTGGGCATTCTGGGGGAAACCGATTACGCGCGCGGCAATGCCGGGTCGAGCCGCAAGGCGATGCAGCTTTTAGCCGATGAAGTGGGAATGACGGTCGAGGAAACCGCCAAAGCCATTTTGACGAAGTCCTGCCAAAAGATTGTCCCGGTTATCGAAGACCTGATTACCAAGTATAAAATTGAACGCGAGCAGATTGTGCTGGTGGGGGCCGGCGGCGGGGCGGGCACCCTGCTGACCTTTACCGCCAAGATGATGAATTTTAAATATCAGATTCCCGAGAACGCCGAGGTCATCTCCTCCATCGGCGTGGCCCTGGCCATGGTGCGCGAGATGGTGGAACGGACCATTCCCAATCCCACCGCCTCCGACATCGCCCAGTTGAAGAAGGAAGCCAAGGAGCTTGCCATGAACAGCGGCGCGGTGGAAGACGGCATCGAGGTATATGTGGAGATCGACGATCAGGCGCAGAAGGTTACCGCCATCGCCATGGGCTCCACCGAGGTTAAGACCACCGATTTGATGAAGAACTGCACCGAGGAGGAGGCCCTGCAGATCGCGGCGGAATCGATCGGCGCGGAACCGGGCGCCATGCGGATGGAGGCCTGCAACGGACTGGTATTCGTGGCGACCGCCGAAAAAGACGGGAAAACGCCGGTGCGCGTCGTCGACAAAAAGGGCTTCGTCAAGATTCAGCGCGCCAACGGCATCGTCCGATCCACCACCATGAAAGACGCCGTCGAAATGCTGCGGCGGATGTGGGACAGTGCCAGTAACTTCTCCAGTGAGATGCGGATCAATCCCGATGTCTATGTCATTGCCGGTTCGCGGGTGCTGGACTATTCCGGGATCCCTGAGCTGATACAGGTCTCGGGTTTGATCGAGGCCGAGCTTTGCGATCGCGCTCCGGAGGACGACATCATTCTGGTGCTGGCCCGCAATGAGCTGTAATGAGCGGCGCAAACCATGACCCGGAGCTGCTGCGCCGCGCCGCGCAAGCGGCGTTGGATCTTTCCGAGTGCGACTGGTACCGTTATCTGCTGCGCAAGAATGTTTCCGGCCGCAGCCTCAGCGACGCCGAGGAACGCGCCGTAATCGACGGCGCGACGCGAACCGCGGCCGCGCTGGCGCGGCAAGTCACGGCTACGTACGGCCGGCTTTCTCCGCCGGAACTGGCGGCGGCCCTCGGCCTAAAAGTAGCCGAGCGACCGGCCGGTGAATCGCCGGAGCCATACTTGTATCTGGCACTTTATGAGCCGGCCGCCCGCGCGATTATCTTGAATGAGGACGTGATGCTGCGGGTGCGGCGGTTCATTGAGGTCAACGGCTTGACTGATCTCACCCATCCGGAGGATATTCCGGCCGTTGCCTTGTTTCATGAGATTTTTCACGCGCTGGAGGAAGAGACTCCGGACATTTATACGCGCAGCCGGATGCTGAACCGCAAGGCGCTGGGTCTATTTCCCTACCGGCGCGGCCTGGACGGCGCGTCGGAGGTGGGGGCGGTTCATTTTTCCAGGGAAATGGCGGGCCTCGCTTACTGCCCCTGTATTTTCGAGCGGTATTTATTGCTGGCGCTGGGCCAGTTATCAATTGATCTTTTCGTGCCGAACGTGTAGAATGAAAAAAGGAAAAACCTCGGCCGCGTTGGAACCGGACGGTTGACGCCGGCGCGAGGGAGCCCGCTTGGGCACAAGCTCCGCATCAAATAAGGAGAGGACTTATTGCAGTACAATGATTATCAATTGGCGTCCCTGAAAGAACAGGCTTCCGGCGGCGAGGTGTACCAGATACTGCGCCGCGCCATCGAGGAGCTATATTTGCAGCCGGGCGCCGTTTTGAGCATCAAGGATATTTGCGAGCATTTCGAGATTGGCCGTTCGCCGGTGCGGGACGCGCTGATCCGGCTGGATCAGGAAGGGCTGGTGACCTTACTGCCGCAGCGCGGCACGATGATTTCCCGGATCGATCTGGCCCGGGTCGAGCAGGAACGGTTTTTGCGCCTTTCGGTCGAGGAAGAAGTGATGAAGCTATTTATGGCCTGCCACACGCCGTCGGATATTACCCTGCTGAACGAGGCGCTGCGCCGGCAACAGGAACTGCTCGACCGGAAAGAGGTGGATATGCGCGAATTCCTCCTGCGCGACGACGAATTTCACGAAGTGTTTTACGCCGTGGCGGACAAACTCTTCTGTCTGCGGGCCATTCAGAACGTCTGGGGCCATTATCGCCGGATGCGCCTTTTGACCTGCGGCACCGACTCCGGCCTCCAGGAGGTTATTCGCCAACACAGCGCGTTGATCGCGGCCATGCAGGCGCGCGACACCGAACTGATGCGCAACATTTTTCTCGTTCATCTGAGAAAGCTGGACCGGGAAGAGCGGTCTTTGTTAAAAAAATACCCGTACCTGTTTAAGGGAGCGGACGACCGCGAGTCGGTCAATCCCCGGTTGAGGGCCGACTATCTGCAAACGCTTAGAATGGAGAAGGGGATCATCTGATGCATCTGACCGATCAAGAACTGACCAACAAAGCCCAATGGGAAGACGCCGGAATCGTCCTGCCGCGCTTCGACCGCGCGGCCATGATTGCGGCCACGGCCGCCGCTCCCACCTGGGTGCATTTCGGCGCCGGGAACATCTTTCGCGCCTTTCCCGCCGCGCTCCAGCAACAACTGCTCGATGAAGGCATCGAGTCCAAAGGGATTATCGTCGTGGAGGGCTACGACTACGAAATCATCGACCGCATGTGCCTGCCCCACGACAACTTGAGCCTGCTGG
Organism: Hydrogenispora ethanolica; assembly: GCF_004340685.1. Lineage (NCBI taxonomy): Bacteria > Bacillati > Bacillota > Hydrogenispora > Hydrogenispora ethanolica. Next base: position 120,310 of record NZ_SLUN01000006.1, read on the forward strand.
TGACCCTGAAGTCCGACGGCGCCATTGAGAAAACCGTCATCGGCAGCATTGCCCTGGCGCTGCGCGCCGATAGCGGCAACGCGGCTGATTTCGGCCGCTTGAAAGAGATCTTCCGCGCCCCCAGCCTGCAGATGGTGAGCTTTACCATCACCGAAAAAGGGTACAGCCTGGTACGGAGCAATGGCGAGTATTTGCCGGATGTGGCCGAGGATTTCCAAAACGGCCCGGCGGCTCCGAAAAGCTATATCGGGAAGCTGGCCGCTTTGTGCTATGAGCGCTACCGCAACGCCGCCCCGCCGCTGGCCCTGGTGAGCATGGACAACTGTTCCCACAACGGAACCAAGCTTTATGAAGCGGTGCATGCCTTTGCCGAACAATGGACCCAAAACGGTCTGGCGGACCGGGGTTTTCTTGCCTATATTGAAGATCCCTCGCGGGTGTCGTTCCCGTGGAGCATGATCGATAAGATTACCCCGCGCCCGGATGACAGCGTCAAAGCGATGCTGGAAGCGATCGGGTTTGAGGATACCGCGGGCGAGGTCACCGCCAAGAATACCTATGTCGCGCCGTTTGTGAACGCGGAGGAAGCGCAGTACCTGGTGATAGAGGACGCTTTCCCGGCCGGCCGTCCGGCGCTGGAAAAAGCCGGCGTGATCTTCACCACCCGCGAAACTGTGGATAAAGTGGAGAAAATGAAGGTGTGCACCTGTTTAAACCCGTTGCACACCGCGCTGGCCATTTTCGGCTGTCTGTTGGGTTACACCAAAATCAGTGCCGAGATGAAGGACGCGGACCTGGTGAAGCTGGTGGAAGCCGTCGGTTACCGGGAAGGATTGCCGGTGGTGGTGGACCCGGACATTATCGCGCCGGCCGCTTTCATTGACGAAGTGCTGAAGGTGCGGGTGCCGAATCCGTTTATGCCGGACACGCCGCAGCGGATTGCCACCGATACCTCGCAAAAACTGCCGATCCGTTTTGGCGAAACCATCAAAGCGTATCTCGCCAGCGACACGCTGAAAGTAAGCGATTTGAAGTTCATCCCGCTGGTCTTGGCCGGCTGGGTGCGTTATTTATTGGGGATCGACGACGCAGGCAAGGAGTTTACCGTAAGTCCCGACCCGATGTACGATACGCTGGCCCCGCTGTTGGCTGGCGTGAAACTGGGGCAAGGAGGGCCGTTCCACGCTGTGCTGGAGCCGATTTTGTCCAATGAAAAGATTTTTGCCGTGAACCTGTATGAGGCCGGCCTGGGTCAGACCGTGGAAGATTACTTCGCCGAGCTGATGGCGGGCCCCGGCGCCGTGCGGGCCACTTTGCACCGGCATTTAGCCAACGGCTAAGCTGGCTTGAAAGCGGGAAATGATGATCGATGCAGATCAAAAAAGTGGCCGTCCGGCCACTTTTTTGACAGGGGATATGAAATAAGAAACACGATTACCGTTCAGGCAATCGTGTTTTATTACGGGCTAGTCTTGGTTCGCCGGGTGCTTTATTTCGGAATCGTTCCCTCGATTCCTTGGACGAACCAGTCGAAGGAGAGCATTTCGGCATCGGTCATCTTTTGGCCGGCCTTCACCCGGATAGTACCGTTTTGATCCTTGAGCGGGCCCGCGAATACCGCCCAGTCGTCTTTCAAGAGCACTTTCCGTTTCTGTTCGACCAGCTTTTTAACATCGGCAGTGACCATCGAGCCATAGGGGCTGATGTCGACGATCCCGTCTTTCAAGCCGCCCCAGTATTGACTGGATTTCCAGGTCTTATTCATGACCGCTTTCACAACTTTGACGTAATACGGGCCCCAGACGGCGATTTGACCGGTCAGGACGGCTTTGGGAGCCATGGCGCGCATGTCGCTGTCATTGGCCACGCCGTATAGGCCTTTCTCCTCGGCGGCCTGCATCGCGGCGGGAGTATCCTGGTTCATGGTGATTAAACCGGCGCCGGCATTGATCAGACTGATTGCCGCCGCTTTTTCGGCGGCCGGATCGTACCAGGTGTTGGTCCAGACGACTTTCACGCGGATCTTGGGATTGACGGATTGGGCGCCCAAGGTGAAGGCGTTGATGCACCGGATCACCTCGGGAATGGGGAAGGCCGCCACGTATCCGACGAGATCGCCCTTCACATATTTGGCGGCGGCAATGCCTCCGAGATACCGCCCCTCGTAATCCCGGTCCATATAGGTTCCGAGGTTTTTGGCTGTTTTGTAACCGCTGCAATGCATGAACACGACATTGGGGTACCTGGCCGCGACTTTGACCATGGAATCCATGTAGCCGAAGCTGGTACCGAATATGACTTTACAGCCCTTTTCGGCCAGATCGGTCAACACCCGCTCCGCATCGGCGCCCTCGGGAACCGATTCCACATACATGGTTTGGACATTGGGAAGGTGTTTCTCCAAATACTTGCGGCCTTGATCGTGGGCATACGTCCAGCCCGCGTCGCCGGGAGGTCCGACATAGATGAAACCGACTTTGAATTTCTCGGCCGCGGCTACTTCCTGCCCCTGAAGCCCGGCGCTGAGACCGATCAGCACCGCTAAAACGCAGAATAAAACCAATCGATACCGTGTCATTTTACGCATGATCATGCCCCCAATATTTTTTTGATTCCCGGAAACTTTTTTAAACTTTTCCCCATCGCCCCACTTTGACATCCAATTCCTTATTGGGTTCTTTTTCGAATCTAACCTTGATTATAGTCTTAAAGTTAACTTCTTGTCAACAAGCGCACTGAAAAGATTAACATTAAGCTTACATGAATTTTTTGATTAAAGACTTGATTTCTTTGGAAAATAGGGCTAAAGCCGATTCGTTTATTTTGAAACACGCCTCCATCATTTTTTTATAATCAATCTTTTACGGGCGGATGTCGCTTTGCGACTGACATATAGATGACAACGTCGGACGGCAAGCCCGGGCGGCGGCTTTGGCGAAGAAGGCGGGCATCGTTCCGCCGGACCGTTTCCCCGTTGTGAAAGTGCGCTGAGATTTCGCTTCCCAGTCGTGTAGCAAACAAGCAACAAGCGGTATCCATCTTTTCCGAAGAGAGAGCCCTCCACCAGGGCTCTTTTTTGCGCCCGGAATCTCTCCACCCCCCAAGAGGGATGTTGGATTCCGTCAATGAGAAAATTTTGTCACTCCCGAGCCGGGTCTCCGGATCAAAGCTTAACTTCCCGGGACATTGGCGCATAAGATGGTATGCCATATCGGACGCGGCAAAATTTCGTTGCCGGTTTGTTTACAAAGCAGAAGATCGCGAGTAGGAAGTGAGCGAATGGAAATTTACGTGGTGCAATCCGGGGATACGTTTTACGCGATTGCGCAAAGGTACGGCCTGACAACGGCCCAACTCCAGGCGGCCAATGAGATACCCGATCCGGCAAAGCTGGCGGTCGGTCAAGCGCTGCTCATCCCCACGCCGACCGCGGTGGCGCTGAGCTATACGGTACGGAGCGGCGACACCCTCTACCAATTGGCGCAGTTGTTCGGTACCACGGTGAGCGCCATTGCCCAGGCCAATTCCATCTCCAATCCGGCGCAGATCGCGGTCGGCCAGGTCTTGACGATTCCCGGCTGGTCGCAGTCGCAGTATACAGTGCGATCCGGGGATACGCTGTATCAGATCTCCAGCCGCTATAATACGACGGCCAGTTTGATCGCCAGGGTCAACGGGATTGCCAACCCGGCCCTGATCTATCCCGGCCAGGTCTTGACGATACCGCAACCCGGGACGGCGGCGGTGACGCCGACCAGCATCGAATCGATCGCTTATTTTCAAATCAGCGGCATCAGCAGGCTGGAGCAGTCCGTCGCCCAGCTCGGCCAGTATTTTACCTACGGCGCGCTCTTTCATTATCCGGTGAGCGCCACCGGCACGCTGACCATCTCCGCCAACACGCAGCGGGCGGTCACCGCGCTTTGGAATCAGAACGTCAAGCCGCTGGCGGTCATCACCAACTGGGGCGCGACCGGGACTTTCGAATCGGAATTGGCCCGGACCATCATGAGCGATCCGGCGGTGAAAAGCCAGACCATTGCGAATACGCTCGCGCTGTTGAACAGTTATCAGTTCGCCGGGGTGAACGTGGATTTTGAAAACATGTATCCGGAGGACCGCCCGCTTTATAACAGCTTCATCAGCGACTTGGCGGCCGCTCTCCGGCCGCGCGGTTATACCGTGTCGTTGGCGGTGGCGCCCAAAGCCGCGGATCTGCCGAACGCATCATGGGTGGGGGCCTTTGACTACGCGACGCTGGGATCGCTGGTCGACCTGGTGTTTATCATGACCTACGAGTGGGGCTGGGTCGGCGGTCCGCCGATGGCGATCTCCCCCATCAACCAGGTGCGCCGGGTATTGACCTATGCGGTCTCCCAGATACCCGCCGCCAAAGTGATGCAGGGGGTGCCGCTTTACGGCTACGATTGGCCGATCCCGCAGACGCCGGAGCGATTGGCGGCAACGGTCGACCTGGTAAACGTCTATACGTTGGCCACCGACTATAATGCGGCGATTCAGTATGATACCACGAGCCAGGCGCCCTGGTTCCGATATACCGATACCGGGGGCCAGCAACATGAGGTGTGGTTCGACGACGCCCGTTCGGTGACTGTCAAATACCAGACCGCCCAGGAGTTCGGCCTGCGCGGCGTGGGCTTCTGGAGCCCCATCAACCAACCCTATGGCTTCACCGCCAATTGGTTGATCTTCGACGAAAGGTTTAATGTATCAAAATAGCAGAACAGGGAGTCCTCGGACCGGCGGCGCATCAATCTCAACCGCCGGTTTTTTATTTTTGTACGTAACCACGGGGAACCTGGGGCAATGAAGCGGTTTTACGCTTTGACCGTGATGATATCGCTCCAGCGGGTGGTATAACAGGGAGATAATTTGGCCCGCCGCAATTGCCAGTCGCCGTCGCCCACTCCCTGGGCCGCGACTTGGACGGCATCCGGGCCGAAGCGCAGGCTGATCCGGTCCAGCGCCGCCATTAAGGCCCGTTGTTTTTCCCGTTCCACCGTATCAAAGAGCGAACCCTGCACCCGATCTTCGGGGACAATCTCGGAGACCAGAACGCCCGCTTTTTTATAGCGAAAACCGGGACGGAAGATCGTTTCGAACGAGTCCAGAGCGTAGTGAACCAATTCCAAGCTGCTACTGGTGGCCACCGGCAAGCGGCGGACGGCGTTGCGGGCGTATTGCGGTTCGTTGGGATTGAACTCATTGGTGTGGATGAAGACCATCAGGACGCCGGCGCACGATCGCTGCCGGCGCAGTTTGAAAGCGCAGCGGGCCGCAAAGGTGGCGACCGCCTCCCGGATGGGGGCCTTTTCGGTTTGGAATGTTCCAAACGACCGCGAGGTGCAGATCGCTTGCTTGGCGGGGGGAGCGGTCTCCAGACTCAGACAGGAGACTCCCTCCAGTTCTTTTTTGATGCGCAGGCCGGCCACGGTCATCTTCCGGCGCACCCAGCCGTCAGAGAGCCGGATGAGATCCCACGCCGTATTGGCCCCATGGGACCGCAGCAGCTTGGCATACTGCCGGCCGATTCCCCAAATCTCTTCCACGGCAAAGCGTTGCAGGCACTGGGCGGTATTTTCGGGGGTGAGGACAAAGACCCCTTGATTCTCGGGGACCTTTTTGGCAAAATGGTTCGCCAGTTTGGCGAGCACTTTGGTGGGGCCGATCCCCACGCTGACCGGGATGCCGGTGTATTGCAGGACCCGGTTCCGGATGGCCCGGGCGTATGCTTCGAGTTCCACCGGCAGGCCCGCCAGGCCCAGGAAAGCCTCGTCGATCGAGTAAATCTCCAACTCCGGGGTGAACTCGCCCAGTATGGTCATGACTCGCCGCGACATATCGCCGTACAAGGCATAATTGGATGAATGGACCGCCACCCGGTTTTTTTTGAGGAAGGCGGCGATCTGAAAGGCGGGTTGGGCCATTTGGATCCCCAGCTGTTTGGCCTCGTTGGAGCGGGCAATCACGCAGCCGTCATTATTGCTCAGGACCACTACCGGCCGTCCGTTCAGGGCCGGGTTAAAGACCCGTTCGCAGGAGACGTAAAAATTGTTGCAATCCGCCAGCGCGAACATTTAGAAAGCCTTCTTCAAAATATAGGTTACAATGCCCCATACCATAAACTCCGCGCCCTCTTTTACGGCAATCGGCTCATAGTCCGGATTGGCCGGGATCAAATAGAGTTGCCCCCGGACCGTCCGGAGCCGTTTCAGCGTAAATTCGCCGTCGATCCAACATACGGCCAGGGCGTCATGGCGATACTCCAATGACTTGTCGATAACCAGCAGATCGCCGTCCGCCGCGCCGGCGTCTTTCATGGAATTCCCGTTGACGCGGCCGTAAAAAGTGGCACTGGGATTTTTGACGACGATTTCATTCAAGTCGAGGATATTTTCGAGATAGTCTTCGGCGGGGGAGGGAAAGCCGGCGGTTATCTGACGGCCCACGTACGGCAGGCCCGACTTGGAGAGCGTTTCGACGGAGTGAATGGTCAGATTCATGCGCGATCCATCCTTTCTTGGATACAAACATATGTTCGATCATTTTATATTATAAGCAAGATTTCTTCCGAAAAACAGTGGTGAAAGATGGAAATGAATGTTTCCTGCGCGTTGGCCAAGTCTCCCCGGGAATATTTGTGCCGGCCCGGTTGGAGTTCCACCCGGATGGAGGTGAAACGGAACGGACCGCGTCAAGAATCACACCAAAAACATGGAGCGTTCACAAAACGAACATACAATTCATTTACACTGAAAAAGGACAGCCGAAAGCGTTCAAACGGATGAAAGCAAGCGGAATGGGGATTTGCTACGGCTTCATAGCAAAAAGGCGGGCTTTTATTTTTTTGCTTTCTTTTACTCAGGGACGCTCGTTCGGATAATGCCGCAATTCACTGGCTTCCCAAACGTTTTAAGTTTCGGCTAACGTTTCAAACGGTTGAAAAATCTGATTGAAGTTCGAGCCCGGGATAACCCGGTCTTTTGGGAGAAGCTGCGGTTTAATATCATTGCGTTCCATAACTCAAAACCGTATGCGGCGATTCAGCCCAAACGATCCGCGAGATAAATCAATGAAAGGTGATTGCGATGCGAAAATTGATACCCTTGTTGCTGCTGTTATTGATCGCCGGCGCCATGGTGTTCGTACTGTTTCATAACAAAGCCGAGGTCGACCGGAAAGCCAACAATGCCCAAGCGGCGACGGTTACACCGGTTTCGGTCATGACCGCCCGGAAACAGACGGTCGATAGCAGCTACACCAGGACCAGCACCATCGTTGCCGACAATGAAGTGTCCGTGGTGGCGCAAGCCAGCGGCAAAGTCGTTGCGGTTTACGCCGATGTCGGTTCCCGTTTGAATGCCGGCGCTCCGCTGTTCAAGATCGATGACGCGGTGTTACGGTCCAAGCTGGCTTCGGCGCGAACCGCGTATGATGTCGCCCGCAAGGAATGGGAGCGGGCGGTGCGTTTACATCAAGAGCAGGTCATTTCCGATTCCGATCTGGAATCTTGCGAGGAAACTTTCCAGTCCAGCAAGGCGAATTACAACGCCGCCCAACAGGACTACAACGATGCGACGATCACCGCTCCGGTCCGGGGCGTCGTGACGGAACGCGCCGTCGCGCTGGGCGCCACGGTCAGTTCGGGAACCGTCGTGGCGACACTGATCGATGATTCGGCGTATAAAATCACGGTCAATGTCGGGGAGCAGGAAGCCTTCAAGTTGAAGACCGGCGATGCCGTCAAGATCGAGACCGATGTTTATCCGGGCGTGGCGTTGAGCGGCCGCATCCGGAGCATCAGCGGCAAGAGCGACGCGGTACATACCTTCCCGGTGGAGGTCCAGATCGTGAACGACAAGACGCATCCCTTAAAATCGGGAATCTTCGGCAAGGTTACCTTTCATCTCGGAACGCTCCGCGATGCGTTGGTCATCCCCAGGGAAGCCTTGGTGGGGAGCGTGAAAGAGCCCCGGATTTATGTAGCCGAACATGGCGTCGCCAAGCTGCGGGATATTGTAGTCGGCGCGGAGGTCGACGCGAAACTGGTGGTGACCGCGGGCTTATCCGAGAACGAACCGGTCATCGTCAGCGGGCAGGAGAATTTGCGGGATAACGCGGCCATCAAAGTCATCCATATGAAATAGATCGTTCACCCTTTATAGGGTGAACACGGATTCGCCCGGCATTGCGCATTCATTATCAAAGCAGGTGAGTATATGACAATTACGGAGTTGTCCATCAAGCGACCGATTTTGGTGATTGTGGCTTTTTTGGCCATCACCTTGATCGGACTGTTCGCTTATTCCAATTTGAAATATGAGACCTTCCCCAGCATGACCGCGCCGGTGGTTGCGATCTCCACCACCTATAGCGGCGCTTCCGCCAGTGTTGTGGAGTCGACGGTGACCAAAAAGATTGAAGACGCGATCTCCGGGATTAATAATGTCGACACGGTCTCCTCGACCTCGCAGGAAGGCCTCTCCACAGTCACCGTCACGTTGCGGTCCGGAGCCGATGTCAACGTGGCGCTCCAGGATGTTCAGAGCAAAATCAATCAGATCGCCGATGAATTGCCGGATGACGCCGATACCCCGACGTACTCGAAATTTTCCAGCAGCGACCGGCCGGTGATGCAGATCGGCGTCACCAGCAATATGAATGGCAAGGATTTTTATCAATATTTGACCGATACGATCAAACCGCAGTTGGCCAAGCAACCCGGGGTCGGCCAGATCACCCTGGTGGGCGGGATCCAGCGCGAAATCCGGGTCAATGTCGACAGTCAAAAATTGCAGGCCTATGGGATTTCCAGCGCCACGGTCACCAGCGCCATTGCCAACGCCAATCTCGACTACCCCACCGGCAAGGTGAAGGATGAGGATGGCCAGTACGTACTGCGTTTATCCGGCAAAATCAATTCGCTGGAAGAGCTGCGGAGCCTGATTGTCAAACGTTCTTCCTCCGGTAACGTCGTATTGTCGGATATCGCGGATGTCCAGGACGGCAATAAGGATCAAGGGACCATCAACCGGGTGAACGGCGCTGTTTCCGTGGGAATTCGAGTTTACAAACAATCCGACGCCAACGAGGTCGAGGTTTGCCAGGCGGTCCGAAAAACGCTGCAGCGCTTGGAGGATCAGAACCGTTCGCTTCACTTGAAATTCGTGGTCATTGAAGACAACTCCACCTATACCATAGACTCCGCCAATGCCGTAAAGGAGGACCTGGGGATCGCCATCGTGCTGGTGGCCATCGTGATGCTGCTGTTCCTGCATAGCCTGAGGAATGCCTTAATCGTCATGGTGGCCATTCCCACTTCCTTGGTGGCGACTTTTATCGGCATGTGGGCTACCGGCTGCACGATGAATATCATCACCCTCCTGGCCATGTCGCTGGTCATCGGGATTCTGGTGGATGACTCCATCGTGGTGCTGGAGAATATCCACCATCATTTGGAGCTGGGCGAAGAGAAACGGGCCGCCGCGCTCAAAGGAAGAAACGAGATCGGCCTGACCGCGTTGTCAATCACCCTCGTTGATGTGGTGGTCTTTTTACCCCTCACGCTGGTTTCGGGAATGATCGGCGGCATCTTGCATCAATTCTCCCTGGTGGTGGTGATGTCCACCCTGGTGAGCCTGTTCGTCTCGTTCACGGTCACGCCGATGCTGGCCTCGCGATTCTCCAAGGCGGAAGCGCTCTGCGACGGCAGCCTGATGGGACGGTTCGGCCTGTGGTTTGAGGCAAAATACAATCGCATGGTCGAGTCCTATCTTCAGCTTTTGAACTGGTGCCTGGAGAACCGGGGCAAAGTGCTCCTGCTGGTCGGAGCGCTCTTTGTCGCGGTGCTGGCGCTGATTCCAGCCGGATTCATCGGCTCCGAATTCATGCCGTCGGCGGATCAAGGCCAGCTAACTGTCAAGATCGAACTTCCGACCCGGGCCAAACTGGAACAGACCAACCAAATGACCGAAAAAGCGGAGCGGATGATCCGGGCGCTCCCGGAAGTCGCCCAGTTATTCACCACCGTCGGTACCTCGGATAATGCGATGGCGGCCACCTCCACCAGCAATAGCGCCGAGATTGAGGTGGTGCTGGTCGACAAGAAGCAACGTTCGCGGAGTACCGATGAAGTAGTGCACCTGATCAAAGATAAAATGGATCAGCTTCCCGGGATTGTGGCGCATGTCAATGCCTCCAGCGTCATGGGCGGCGGCCAGACCCCGATCCGGTACGTGGTAACCGGCGTCAATTGGAATAAGGCTTATCAGGGAGCGCTGCAGGTGAAGCAGCTCCTCGCCCGGATCCCGGGAACCAAAGATTTGCAGTTGTCGACGGAGAACGCCCAACCGGAGGTGCAGATCCAGATCGACCGCGAGAAAATGACCCAACTGGGCCTCAGCATCAGTGATATCGGTTCGGTTTTACAAACCGGCTATACCGGCGACACCAGTTCCAAATTCCGCGATCAGGACGGCACCGAATACGATATCCGGATCATCTACGACTCGCAGGATCGCTCCCGGACCAGCGATGTCGGAGCGCAAAGCTTTGTGAATGACTCCGGCGAAGTCGTTCAGCTGAACCAGTTCGCGACGCTCGTGAATGGCGCCGGGCCCAATAAATTAAGCCGGCAGGACCGCAATTACGCCATTACCGTCTCTTCCCAGGCGGTGGGCCGAACCAGCGGCAGCATTGCCGGGGATTTCAACAAGCTGTTGGCCCGCGCCAGACTCCCGGAAGGGGTAGCGGTGATGCCGGGCGGTATGCTAAAAGAGCAGGGTACGGCCTTCGGCAGCCTGGGATTGGCGCTGCTGGCCGCGGTGATCTTCGTTTATCTGATCATGACCGCGCTGTATAACTCCTTTATTTACCCGTTCGTGGTGGGATTCTCGGTGCCGTTGGCGCTCATCGGCGCCATTCTGGGGCTCGGCCTGACCGGGAATTCGCTGGCGATCTTCTCGATCCTGGGAATCATCATGCAGGTCGGCTTGGTGAGCAAGAACGCCATCCTACTGGTGGACTTCGCCAACCGGGCCCGCGAGGCCGGCGCCGGCGTGAAAGAAGCGTTGCTGGAAGCGGGACGGGAACGAATCCGGCCGATCCTCATGACCACGCTGACCATGATCCTGGGGATGCTGCCCCTGGCTTTGTCGAATACGACCGGTTCCGAGTTTAAACACGGCATGGGTTGGGCATTGATCGGCGGGTTAACCTCATCGATGCTGATGACCCTGATTGTGGTGCCCATCGTCTATACCCTCGTCGAGCAGGTCCGGGTTCGGATTGTAAAAGAGAGGGGCAGTGCGGCCGCGTGAGCGCGACAGAACATTGCATGGATTCATTCCCGGAGAATATGAGTTGACCGAGTTTCGCACATACAATTCTAGCCAGAGGTGTTGCAGATGTTACGAAAGGCATTGATTCCTTTCCTGATCGTTTCAGGGATGATGCTCCCGGCTCTAGCGGCGGCCGCGGCCGCGGATACGCCCCCGCCAACCCGGGTCTTATCGCTGGAAACCTGTTTACAACTGGGTTTCGCCAATAGCCGGGAGCTGCAGCAAGAAGCCCAAAATATGAAAGTGGCCCAGGAAAGCGTCAATCAAGCGGCGGCGGGTTTCCGGCCCACGGTGGACTATAGCGTCAGCCGCGTCCAGCAGACGGCCGGAACCGATTATAACAGCGGTACCGTATCGATCGACCTGCCCTTGCTCAACCGCGGCAAACTGTCGAACAGCCTCCGGGTGGCGCTGCTCGGGCTGGACAGCGCCAAGGAGGACGAACGCCAGACCAGACTCCAGCTCACTTACGATATTAAAGCGGGATTCTACGATCTATGGTTGAAAGAACAGCAACTCGCCGTCGCCCAGGCTTCCTACGATAATCTGGGCCAGCATTATCAGCAGGTCGAAAAATACTATCAAGTCGGGAAAAAGTCCCAATATGAGCTGCTCGAGGCCGAAGTATCCTGGAAACAGCAGAAAGCGGAAGTCATCTCGGCCAAGAGCGAAGTCGCGCTGGCGCGGCTGACTTTGGCGACTTTGATTGGGATCGATAAGGATCAAGCGTTTCAACTCGCATATGATTCGGCCATGGGGCAGATTCCCGCTCAAGTCAACCTGACGTTGAATCCGCTCTTGGAAAAGGCCTACCGGCAACGTCCCGACATGATCCAGGGGGAGCAAGCCATCCAAATTGCCCAATACAATGTGGAGATCGCCAAGGCCAATCTCAACCCGGCGCTGTCCCTGTCGGGAACCCATGCCGACTCTACCGACAACTGGCAATATGTCCTGGGCGTGAGCGGCACCTTATACGACGGCAAGGTCACCGCTTCCAAAGTCAAGGCTGCGGAGGAAACGTTGCAGCTTGCCAGGATTAACGCGGCCAAAACGCGGGACTCGGCGCGGGAGAACATTCAAAAGGCATTGCAAACGGTTCAGGTCGATTGGGAGAAAGCCGGCGCCTACCAGGCCAATGTGGAGTTGGCCAAAGAAGATTTACGGATGACCGAGATTCGTTACAATGCCGGAGTAGCCACCATTATGGATGTCCGGGATCGTCAGCTTGCCCTGGACGAAGCACAGGACCAATACTATCAGGCGGTTTCCTCCTATCGTACCGGTTTGGCGAAGCTCGAATTGGAATTGGGAAACTGACCGGAGGTTCCGGTTTCCATGGACAATCTGGAACGGGAATCGGCCGAGACCATAGCAACCCAGATATTGGGATATTAAATGGACGAAAGTGTCTCTTCGCACAGCTTGAATCCGGTTTATTGTAACCGCAGGCTGAAATGGGGGATTGGCAATGGCTTGAGTCTGAAGGAGTAAAGGTTGATGGATCATACGCAACAACTTAGTGAAAAAAACATATCCAAGCTGCTCTTCGAGTTTTCCCTCCCGGCAATCGTAGGAATGCTGGTGAATTCTTTATACAACGTGATTGACCGGGCATTTATCGGCAACAGCGTAGGCACGCTGGGGCTGGCGGGAGTCACCATCAGTTTCCCGGTGATGCTGATTATCGTCGCGTTTGTACTGCTGATCGGCATCGGAGCCAGCGCGCTGGTCTCCATCAAGCTGGGGGAGGGTGACCGGGACCAAGCGGAACGCATTGTGGGAAACGCATTTCTGCTGCTGACTATCGTATCTTTGGCAATTACGTTTTTTGGCCTGATATTTTTGAAACCAGTATTGAAACTCTTCGGCGCCAGCCGCGAAGTATTGCCCTACGCTGAAGCCTATCTGCAGGTTATTTTGGGGGGGACGCTCTTTCAGAGCATAGGGTTCGGCATGAATAATTTCATCCGGGGCGAGGGGAACCCCAGGACGGCCATGTTCACCATGCTGCTGGGGGCCGCATTAAATGTCGTATTTTGCCCCATTTTCATTTTCGGTCTGGGAATGGGCATCCGGGGCTCGGCGCTGGCCACTGTACTGGCGCAAGGGATCTCCGGTTTATGGGTGCTTCATTATTTCATCTCCGGAAAAAGTTCGCTAAAAATCCGGCGTAAAAATCTCAAGCTGGATCAAGCGATCGTTGGCAAGATCATCGCTCTCGGCTCGGCCCAGTTTGTGATGGAGCTGGCCACCAGCCTGGTCAATCTGATCCTGAACCGCAGCCTAATCCGGTACGGCGGCGATCTCGCCATCTCCGGAATGGGCATCGTAACCAGCCTGCAAACGCTGGTGCTGATGCCGTTATTCGGCATCAACCAGGGAGTTCAGCCGATTATCGGCTTTAACTATGGCGCCCAAAAATACGACCGGGTCAAGCAGGCATTAAAGTTGGCCGTTTTGGGCGCCAGTATCATCGCGATAGCCGGATTTGTCATCGTGGAAGCATTTCCCGAGCAGCTGGTTGGGGTGTTCAATCGGGACGATGCCCGGTTGCGCGATTTCACGGTTTACGCGATGCGGGTTTTCCTGATGATGTTGCCGCTCATCGGTTTTCAAGTCATCGGTTCCAATTACTTCATGGCGGTGGGGCGCCCCACTCCGGCGGCTTTGTTGAGTTTATCCCGCCAGTTTATCCTGCTGATCCCGGCGGTGCTTATTCTGCCGCATTTTTTCAAACTGCATGGCGTGATCATGGCGGGGCCGGTCGCCGATTTTGGCGCGTCGCTCATTACTGCCGCATGGCTATATCAAGAGTTACGGCGTCTTCATGTCATGAGCGGAAAAATGCCGGCAATCACCGCCATGAAACAGGGGGAGACTCACGGATGAGCCGCGAGAAAATCAAGGAACCCGTCAAGATGCTGGCGGCATTTGAGCGGGGCTCCCTCCGGCCCGTCGCCTTTGAATGGCATAACCGGATTATAAACTTATGAAACCGTTATTTTTGAAAGTATCAGACGGATGCCATTTGGGATATGGATTTCGTCATAAAGGAGTGAAGGGCCATGATGAGGCCTATCGGAATTGTTCGGAAAGTTGACTGTCTCGGCAGAGTGGTCATCCCAAGCGAGCTGCGGCGGAACATGAATATCGAGGATGCCGACTCCCTCGAAATATACGTCGACCGCGACATGATTGTCATCAAAAAATATGAACCGTTTTGTGTCTTTTGCGGCAGCCCCGAAGGAGTGGAAAACGTCAGGGGCAAAAACATCTGCGAGTCCTGCCGCCGGGCCCTGCGGGAGCTCGTTTCTTCCTGAGAAAGCGCGGGCCGCGCGAAAGAGGGAGTGGTCCGGCCCGGCGGGGAAGACCGGGGAGACGGCCCGACGGGACTACCGGGCGACCTTCCGGAAGTTCCGGAATGCCGTCCGAAGACTCCGGAAACCCTGGCCAGAGGTCCGGACATACTTCCGGGAAGCCGGGGTTACTGTTCCAAGACCCGGGAAAGTCGTTCCATGGCCCGGGAGAGCTGTTCCATGACTCCGGCTGACCCTTCCGGGGCTCGGGAAAACTTCGCCGGCGGTCGGGACGACTCTTCCAAGACCTGGGAGAACTTTCCCACGGTCCGGGAGAGTTGTTCCATGGCTCCGCATGACTCTTCCGGAGCTCGGGAAAACTCCGCCGGCGGCCGGGACAGCTCTTCCAAGAGCGGGAAGAACTTTGCCGCGATCCGGGAGAGCTGTTCCAAGGCTCCGGCTGACTATTCCGGAACCCGGGGAGGAAAGGATCCTTAGCTTCCTCGCTTCGGATCGCTCAATCGATATAGGATACTTCCGCCGGGCATCGGCCTTTGGGATCCGTTCGGACGGGTGGAACGATCCGTCGCGGAGCCATGGAGTGGATATTGTTGAAGAAAAGGCATATTGCCGGCGATTCTGAATAGATATGGGAACATGTTGCCAACAATAAGATGGCCTTCGTTTCTCAAGATGCCGAAGCGGGGCGAAGATTCCATTCATGGGGGGTCGATCGGAAATGACACCGGAACAGCTAATCGCCGCCAAAGCAGCGATGGTCCAGGGTCCGTTGCTGTTGCTCATTGTGTTGCTGGCGATCGCTTTTATCGTCCTGTTGACGGCGAGGTTTAAGATTCATCCGTTTTTCGCCCTGTTATTGGCCGCTTACGGCGTCGCGTTCGCGGTGAGGATGCCGGTCCCGTTCATCGGGGGCGTAATCGCCCAGGGATTCGGCAACTTGATGACCAGCATCGGCCTGGTCATTGTCACGGGTACGATCATCGGGACTATCATGGAGCGCTCCGGGGCGGCGTTAAAAATGGCCGAGGTAGTGCTGGGGTGGGTGGGGATCAAACGTTCGCCGCTGGCCATGAGCATCATCGGCTACATTACGAGCATTCCCGTGTTTTGCGATTCGGGTTTTGTGATCTTAACTCCGCTCAACCGCGCGCTGGCCAGACGGGCCGGAATTCCCATCGCCGTCATGGCGGTGGCGCTCTCGACCGGACTGTATTCGACCCATGTGCTGGTGCCGCCCACTCCGGGGCCGATCGCGGCCGCCGGAAATGTCGGGGCGGACCTGGGTCTGGTGATCATTGTCGGACTGATGGTGGCCATCCCCGCTGCGCTGGTCGGTCTCTGGTGGGCCTACCGGATCGGCAAGCAGATCACTTCGAGCTTGGACGATAGCGGCGCCAACTACGAGGAGATCAAGGAACAATACCGGAAACTGCCCAGCGCGCTGCTCTCTTTTGCGCCGATCGTGATCCCGATTTTCCTCATCGGACTGGCGTCCGTCATCAAATATGCCCAGTATACCGGCGCGGGCAGCGATTGGTTCACCTTCTTGGGCTTTCCGCTCAATGCCTTGCTCATCGGCGTACTGCTGTCGATGTTGCTGCTCCCCAAGTACGATGAAGAGACGTTGATGGACTGGTTCGGGCAGGGCATCAAGGATTCGGCGATCATCCTGGTCATCACCGGCGCCGGAGGTGCTTTTGGCAACGTTTTGGCGAATACGCCGATCGCCGATTATATCAAAAGCTTCGCCGGCGCGAGCTTTTTTGGCGGAGCCTTTGTCCTGCTGCTGCCGTTTCTCATCGCGGCGCTCCTTAAGACCGCGCAAGGCTCTTCCACGGTCTCGCTGGTCACGACCTCGGCATTGCTCGCGCCAATGCTGGCCCAGTTGGGCTTGGCCTCGCCAATGGACTTGACGCTGGTGGTGATGGCCATCGGCGCCGGCGCCATGACGGTCTCCCACGTCAATGACAGCTACTTCTGGGTCGTCTCCCAGTTCTCCGGCCTGAAAGTGACCGACGCTTACAAAGCCCAGACCGCGGCGACGCTCTTTCAGGGACTTACCATTATGATCACCACGATGATCCTATTCGCGATCTTCCACCGCTAAATACCGAATTCCGAGCGCAGGGGAGGAACCGGACGCGGCGCTCTCCCGCTGCGCTTTTGGTGCAGTAGCCGCCCAGCCACTCCCGAAGGAACCCGGGATTATGCGGTGTGTATCACCGGCCTGATGTTTATCTTGGCCTATCCCGCCATTGTCCAATGTAACGTTTTTAATACCGGGACGGGAAGAAGCGCAACCGGCGTGCTGATGAAATGTTATCGCCTTCGGGTTCAGTCCGTTCCCCGGTCAGCTGTGATTTCCGATGATATTCTTTCGGCATGATCGGTATGGTACAATATCACTTTGTGGCGAGCTTTTATCCATTGGTTCCAAAATAACTCATAGTATGATAGCAGGAGGTGATTTCATGAGCCGTGCAATGGCAGTAATGAATCACATCACGCGCTTATCCCAAGCAGTGACGGCTTTGTTGCGGCAACCGGAGCGGTTTTTTGTCTGGGAGCCCGCTGGTTTTGCTGCGCCGGAATTGAGTCCTCCCGGCCCGGTTGGAGCCTTGAACCCCGGCCAACTGGAACAGCGGGAGTTTGGCGAACTCAATGGCGGTATCGGTCCGAGCGCCGGGTTAGCGTCCGGCGCGGAGTTGGGAACTTCGATTGGAATCGGTGATTCGGCCGGACCGGGTCTGAGACCACTTAATACGGCATCCGTAAGGCTGGGAATCGGTGAGCCGCCGGGGATTGATCCGGGTCGCTTTGATGACGATTCTCCGGGAATCCTGATGCAATCCAGTCCGCATATCCCTGTTGAATTCAGCCGGCATCGACCGTTGCGCCAGGGATTGCGCGGGAATGGAAGCCGGGGAGGCGGTTTTTGCAAGTACGGTCCGGGCGGACCGGTCGGTTTTGGCCCGGATGGAATGAAGCACCCGGGCGGGTTCGGCCCGGTGAGTCACATGAATCCGTTCGGCGGAAGGCCGGGGCGCTCGCGGGGCCGCGGCAACCCCGGAGGACTCTTGGGCATGAGTCGCAGCGATTTAATGAACGGGCTCGAACTCGCCAAAGGCTCGGTGCGCATGTTGCCGCTGCGCTTCTATAAAAAAGCAGCGATTCTGGAAATTCTCGATCAGGCGGAAGAGCGGATCCGTTTTGGTTTCGGCCTCCATCAGCTGCGCAAGGTCTTGGACTTATTGGAATTGGCAGTCCAAAAAGTAACGATGATCGCGGGGCGTTGCTAAAGACCGATTTTCATGAGAAAAAAGGCTGTTTGGCCCGGACCAACAGCCTTGGATAACGCTCTCAAAAAAGGTTGCAATTGAAAAACTCCTTCGGCAGTATACCGGAAGGAGTTTCATTTTTGGGGGGCGCCCCCGCTTCATATCATTATTCGGGGCAACGAAAGCGTACTTAATTGGCGGCCGGCCGTTGCGCCACCGAATCTCCGACGGCGATCGAAAATTCAGGCGCCAAGGTAGCGGTGACGACACAGGTCGTTGCTTTCTCCTTGACCGCAGTCACTTTGAGTTCCGCAATCGGGACGGTGATCTGGTCGATGACCTCTCCGTTGGCAGGATCTTTCACGACCGCCTTCACATGATCGACTACAAAGACCATGCCTGTTTGGACGCCGGTGTTAGCTCCAAGGTTGATGACGACCATGTTCCCTTCCACGTAAGCGACCATTCCTTTTAAACCGGCCGCCGGTGCGGGCGTTGCCGCGGCGGGAGGAGTAACCGGGGTTGCCGGTGCGGCTGCTTTGGCCGGGGTCTTGTCGGGCGCCGCCTGAGGCTGAGGAGCCGGCTGCGCGGGCAGCGTGGACTCGGCTACCGGTTTGATTAAGGCGTCGAGGGCCGCCTCATCGTTGTTGCTGACGCTCTTTCCTTTGACCTTCTTATCCAGGCTGGAATCATTGGGCCGCTTGGCTTCATAAATTTTTTCCACCTCATCCAGGTCGGCGAGGTCCTTCTCCAGATAAATCCGGTTCAGATCGATAACGCCGATGGCGAGCTTGCGCGCACGCAGCGAATGGTAGATGGCTTCTTCATAAAAACCTTTGCCGTATAAATCCTGGGCGCGCCGCTGATGGGTGACGGTGAGCGACAACCCCCGGTACAACTGGCCCGTCCGGGCGGCGTATTGCGCTCTGGAAATTACTTTTACGGTGCGGTTCAGAACGTGAAAAGCGTCATGGTTGATGGAATCGCCGAGGGCGCTGCCAGAGAAAAACGCCAAGAATAAGCCGAGCATCCATACGGAAAGCATTTTTTTCATCGTTGAGGCTCCTTTATCCGGTAATGATTCTGAACTATAAATTCGCGAAACGCCGGACGATCCCTTCCTGATTTTGACCTTTTTGTGAGATTTGAGCGCTAAAACTTTGCCCCGCCCATTGCCCCGCTCATGAAAAAGCCCCCGGCTTTGCGGGGGCTTTCGGATTCAACCTTTGACCGCGCCGGCGGCCACTCCTTTGACGATATACTTTTGCATCGCCAGGTAGAAGAGGACGATCGGCGCGGCCGACAACACCAGGGAAGCCATAGCCAGCGAGTATTGGCGCCGGTACAGGCTGAAGAAGCCGAACTGGGCCAATTGCAAGGTGGACTGTTTCGGGAGGATAATCAAGGGCAAGAGGAAGTCATTCCAGATCCAGAGCGCGTCCAGGATCGCAATGGTCGCCGTGACCGGGGTCAAGAGCGGGAAGACCAGCTGAAAAAAGATTCGGGGTACCGCGGCTCCGTCGATGGCCGCCGACTCCTCGATCTCCAGGGGCACGTTTTTGACGAAACCATGATACATAAAGACTGCGAGCGGACAGCCCAATCCGATATAAATCGGGATAATTCCCCATACATTCTGCAAGTTCAACTCCTTGGCGGTCTGTACCAGGGGAATCATGAAGGTTTGGAACGGCACCACCAATGAGAACGTGAAGGCCAGATAAAAAAACCAGCTCAATTTGGTCTTGGTCCGGGCCAGGATGTAGGCTGCCATCGAACTGACCAGAATGATGCCCATGGTGCTGAACACGGTAATGAGCAGGGTATTGGCGAAGACGACCGGGAAATTCGTTTCTTGCCAGGCCGCGGCGTAATTGGCGAGGCTCAGCGAAGTGGGCGGGGAGACCGGGTTTAAGGTGATCTCGGCGTCGCTTTTGAAGGAATTGACCAGGATCAAAAGGGTCGGAGAGATGAACAGCAGCGCGAAAAGGGCGGTCGCGATCTCTAAAACGGTTAAGCCGCAGTTTTTCAGGCGGTGGGGCCGGTGATCCGTTCCCCGTTCCGCCACTGGGCCGGAGAGGGCTGCCTTTGTCATAGTTCCATCTCCCTCCGTTTCATGAAATAGAGTTGCACGCCGGTAACGATCATGATCATCAGGCAGAGGAAGACCGCCTTGGCCGTGGCATAGCCAAACTGGTTGTTGCGGAAGGCGTCGTAATAGATGTCCAGCACGATCGGAGTCGTCACATAACCGGGGCCGCCCTGGGTCAGCGCCATAATGACATCGAAGGTTTTTAAAGAATTGGCCAGGCTAAAGAAGGTGCAAATGGTGAAGGCCGGAATGAGCAGGGGAACGGTGATATGCCGCAGACGCTGCCACCATCCCGCCCCGTCGATGGCCGCCACTTCCAGGATGTCCACGGGTATGGTCTGCAGGCCGGCCAGATATATAATCATCAGCCAGCCGCAACCCTGCCAGACCGTCACCATCAGCAGGGCATAAGGCGCCAGATCCGGGCTGCCCAGCCAGACGGAGATCCCGGTGAGCGGGGGAAAGATCAACCGGAAGACGAACGACCAGATGAACGCGACGATCACCAGGCTCAAGACATTGGGGAAAAAGAAGATCGAACGCAAGAGATTTTTGGTCTTCAGCCGGGTATCCAGCACCAGCGCCAGGATCAGCGCCAGCAGGTTCGAAAAGATGACATTCAGCACCGTGAAAAACAGCGTGAAGCCGATGACGCCGGGAATGAACAGCGTCGCGTACATCCGCTTGCTCAAAATGTTGCGCAGCCGGTCCGCCGCGGCGTCGGAGAGCGCACCGGACAACCGGTAGGCATGGCTGGCTCGATGGAGCCGGTAGTGGGACAGCACCAACGTTTTTTCGGCGGGACGGGTCAGATGCGGCAGGAGATATTGATGAAAATCCTTGGCCGGAATGGCCGGGGGCAGATCGTCAAATTCATTGAACAAGAATTTCGTCTCCAAACGGGGCACGAACCGTTCGTCGCTTTGAAACATTTGCCGGTAATTCTCAAAGCCGATAAAGTGAATGGACCGGATGCCCACGGAGGCCAGAATCCGCTTGATGCGGCTCCGCTCGGCCCGGTTCAGCTGGCGGGTCACGCCCCGCTCCTGAATCCAGTTGGTCAGACGGTAATTCTCTCCGGAATCGTCCCGCCGGTAATAGCGCTGAAGATACCGGAGGTCCTGGCGGGAACCGATGGCGGCGACGATTTTGGTTTGGAAATCGGTCCGGCTGATGATGAAAGGAATCTCCGGCACGATCCCGTTCCAGTCGGTGAAAGAATACTGGATGCCCTGGCAGAAAGGGCCGATAAAAAACAGCCCGTAAAGCAGCAGCGCCGGCAGCAGGAACAGGATGAAATAAAAGGCTTTGCTCTGTTTGGTAGCGACCATTTCTACTCCTTTCAGACCGGCAGGCGCGGCGGGCGGAGGAGTCCGCCCGCCGCGCCCCAATCCACACTACTTCTTCACGGCTTTGCGCCAGGTTTCGTCAAAATACTGGATCACTTGCTTGGCGCTCTTCCGGCCGAAGATATATTCCTGGGCGCCGTTTTTGGCGGCGTCTTCGAAAGCGGCCACCGGATACATGGAGAAGGCCCAGGGATTGGTCTTCCCGGAATTGAGGTAGCCGACGAGATCCTGGAACGGGGCATCCATCTTGGAGACATCGGCGCCTTTGAAGGTCGGGACCAGCTTGCATTTTTCGACCCAGATCTTGATCGCTTCCGGAGTGGCCAGCCATTCCAGGAAGGTCTTGGCGGCCTTGATCTTCTCCGGGCTGGCGGAGGCGGCCACGGCCAGGGTGGAATCGACGTCGGCGAAGAGTTTATTATTCTTCGCATTGTTGCTGCAGGGGAAGGGGATAAAACCGCAATTCAGTTTGGGATTGGTGCCGATGGCCGCGCCGTAGGACCAGAGGCCCTGCACCATCATGGCGGCCTCACCCTTGGCGAAAGCGGCTTGTTGCTCGTTCCAGTCGAATTCGGCGGCTTTCGGGTCGGAATTGGCCTTATAAAAGTCCAGGAGTTTAAATAACTCGGCGGTATTGACCGGATCGGCGAAAGAGGCTTTGCCCTCGTTCATCGCTGCGATCCAAGGCAGCACTTTGGAACCGGCCAGCGTGGTATGGGCCATGGACAGGAAATGCCCCAGCGACCAGTTGACCTTGAACATGGAGGCAAACGGGGTGATTTTGTTCTTTTTCAAGGTATTGCAGACCGCCCGCAATTGGTTGAAGGTGGTCGGCGGTTGCAACTGGTATTTCTTGAAGATGTCTTTGTTATAGATGATGCCGATGCCGGCGACGTCCATCGGCAGGGCGTAGACCTTACCCTTATATGTAACCGCGGTTTTGGTGTTGCCGGCCACCTTGGCCAGGACCGGTTCCTTGGTCAGATCCAGCAGCCATCCGGCCTGGGCGAACTCAAAGACCGCCGCGTAGGATTGGAGCTGAATAATTTCCGGCGCTTGGCCGCTGGCCATTCTGGAACGGAGGACGGCCATGCTATCATTGGGCACCATCTCCAGATCGATGGTGATATTGGGGTGGGTCTTGCTGAACGCGGCGGCCATCTCTTTCAATTGGTCACTGATCTCCTGCTTGTAAAAGAAGAAGTTCAATTTGACGTTCTCGGCCGCTAAAACCGTACTGCCGATCAATCCGACTACCAGGATGAGAAAAATCCCCTTCAACAGTTTGCCTTTCATTCCAAAATCCCTCCCAAATTCTTTTTTTCGAGACGCCCCGATTTAACCGTTCCGCCAATTCCCCCTTTTACCGTGATTGACTGCAATGAAATAACAGAAAATTTGTGCTAACGTTTGCATAACAAAATAATTCTTTTCCAGTCATAAATTTCCTTCTTTCCACTGAAAAAATTGTTAAAGAATTGAAAACGTACTGCTATATAGTTAATTATGGAGCGGAGCGAGACTGCTCCATGGAGTTGCAGCGTATTCAGCGCTTGAACCGGAGCGGGTTATGGAATGGTTCAGGGATTGGCGCCGCAGGATTGACGGATCACAAGTTCCGACGATAAGACTCTCTGGAAGGGCAGGGGTTCGTTTCCTTCCAAAATGCGGATGATCATCTGGGTGGCGGTGACGCCCATCTCATAGATGGGAATCCGGACCGTGGTCAAATGAGGTTCGATCACCGAAGCCAGCGGATCGTCATTGAAGCCGACGACGGCGATATCGCCGGGGATGGTCAGCCCCCGTTCCTTGATGGCCTGATACGCGCCGATGGCCATCACGTCGTCCACGCAAAAGATGGCGCTGGGCGCCGGGTCGAGCTGGAAAAGCTCCCGGGTCAGGCGGTAGCCGTCTTCCTGCGTCAGGCTGCCGCTTTTGATCCATTCCGGGTCATGCTCGATGCCGAACTCCCGGAAGGCGAAACGGTAGCCCTCAAACCGGTCCTGGCAGAAAATGTAATCGGCGGGTCCGTTCAACAGGGCGATCCGCTGGTGGCCCAGGTTCAACAGGTGGCGCACCGCCGAATAAGCGGCCTGGATATTGTCATTATTTACGGAATAACATTTGAGGCTCTCCGGCGCCCGCCCCAGAACCACGAAGGGACAGTCGCTCGCCGACAGCTCCCGGATCAAGCCGTCATTGACCCGGGACGCCAGGAGCAGGA
Source organism: Hydrogenispora ethanolica (assembly GCF_004340685.1). Lineage (NCBI taxonomy): Bacteria > Bacillati > Bacillota > Hydrogenispora > Hydrogenispora ethanolica. The sequence goes on from NZ_SLUN01000006.1 coordinate 143,936, forward strand.
CGCCGTCGACGCGCCGCTCCGTCATCATTTTCAGGCAGAGTTTGGCCTCTTCGGCATAGTCCTCGGCGGCGGCCAGCATCAGGCCGTAATGATAGCTTTTGGAGACGGCGCTGATGCCGCGCAGGATCTCCGGGAAAAAAGGATTGGAAAACGCGCTGTCGGTGGAGCGGGACAGGACCAATCCCAAAGTCTGGCTGGAACGCCGGATCAGGCTGCGCGCGATCAGGTTCGGGTGGTAATGGAGCTGCTGCATCGCTGCTTTGACCCGTTCCTTGGTCTCGTCGCTGATCCGTTTGCTGTCGGCGATGACCCGGGAGACGGTCGATGGAGAAACGTTTGCCAGCTGGGCGACATCCTTGATGGTAGCCAATCCTAACATCCTTTCATCCACTGCGGAATTCCGTAAAATACTGTTATATTTCTTCGCTCCGGCCGGAAATCCTTGTACCTCGGGCCGAATTGCAACGCTTGGTACCTACGATAACATAGGAATGAACTTTGCGCAAACGTTTGCTTGACATAAAAGATTGCTTGCTTATATAATGAAATTGCATTATTTCCAAGAATTCTCCGTTTTTCAGCTTTTTGCTAGGCTAAAGGCGATCTCCGAAGCCTATCCCATGAAAAAAGTTTTGCAAAGCCGGCTGGGAACGGACCCATTAGCGATTTCTTTTCCGGAGGAACTTACGATGAAGGTGAAGTTCGGCGTGGATGAATGGCGCATTATCGAGCAGGAGTTTGACCCGGCGGCCAACCGTTTTTCCGAAAGCATTTTCAGCCTGGGCAACGAACACATGGGCCTGCGGGGGTTTTTCGAGGAGGATTACTCCGGGGACAGCCTGCCCGGAACCTACCTCGCGGGCGTCTTTTATCCCGATAAGACCCGGGTGGGTTGGTGGAAGATCGGGTACCCGGAGTTTTTCGCCAAAATGATCAACTCCGCCAACTGGATCGGAGTCAAAATCGCCAGCGGCGGCGCATCCTTGGACCTGGCCCAATGCCGGATCCGGGATTTCCGGCGCGAGCTGGATATGAAAGAGGGCCGGTTGACCCGTTCTTTCGTTTGGAGCGGCGCCGACGGCCGCGAGACGGCTTGCTGTTTCACCCGTTTTTTGAGCATGGCCGAGAACAACCTGGCCTGCCTGGCGGTGGAGATAACGCCGCTCAATTATGCGGGGACCCTGTCGCTAACCCCTTACCTGGATGGGGATGTCGTCAACGAAGACGCCAATTACGCCGAGCAGTTCTGGGAGGAAGTGGCCCAAACCGTCGCTTCCGACTGGGCCCTCTTGGTGATGCGGACCAAGAAAAGCGAATTCACCGTGGCAACCGCCATGGCGGTCCAGCTCTTTTTAGACCGGGATGAGGTCTTTCCCAGCCGGGAAGCCATTGCCGCGCCGCAGAAAGTCGGCTGGAGCTGTGAAGTTCAGGTGGAACAGGGCCAAAAGCTGACCTTGCACAAGCTGATCGCCGTCTGTACCTCGCGGGATTATCCCGTCGCCGGCCTCAACGAGATCTGCCTCGCCAAGCTGAGGGGAGCCGCGGCTCAAGGGTATGCGGCGCTCTGGGCCGAGCACCGGCGGGAAATGACCCGGAAATGGGAGGAGAGCGATCTGACAATCCGTGGCGACCACCTGGCGCAACAGGGGATCCGCTATAACATCTTTCAGCTGAATCAGACCTATACCGGCAAGGACCCCCGGCTCAACATCGGGCCGAAGGGCTTCACGGGGGAAAAGTACGGCGGCGGCACCTACTGGGATACCGAGGCCTTCTGCTTCCCCTTTTATCTCTACACCGACCCGGAGGTGGCCCGGAACCTGTTGTACTACCGCTACCTCCATCTGCAACGGGCCCGCGAGAATGCCGCCCAGCTCGGATTGAAAGGCGCGCTCTATCCGATGGTCACGGTCGACGGCCGGGAGTGCCACAACGAATGGGAGATCACCTTTGAGGAGATCCACCGCAACGGGGCGATCGCCTATGCCATCTATCAATATACCGAGTACACCGGGGACAGCTCCTACCTCATCCAGTACGGCTTGGAGGTACTGGTCGAGCTCAGTCGTTTCTGGGCCAGCCGGGTCACCTACCAGCCGCGGCGGGATCAGTACCTGATCCTCGGCGTCACCGGCCCCAATGAATACGAGAATAACGTCAACAATAACTGGTACACCAACACCATGGCCGCCTGGACCCTGGAATATACGCTGAATTCGCTGGAGACGGTCCGGCGCGGCGCCGGCGCGGCGCTGGAACGGCTCGTCGCCAGGCTGGGCCTGGACCCGTCCGAGCTGCGGCAATGGGCGGCGATCATCGCCAAGATGTACTATCCCCGCTGCGAAGCCGCGGGGATCTTCGAGCAGAACGACCAGTACCTGGATAAGGAGATGCAACTCGTCTCCGAGCTGGATCCGGCGGAACTGCCGTTGAATAAGCACTGGTCCTGGGACCGGATCCTCCGTTCCAACTTTATCAAGCAGGCCGACGTGCTGCAGGGACTCTATTTCTTCCCGGAACGCTTCGACCGGGAATGCCTCCGGCGCAACTTCGACTTTTACGAACCGCGCACGGTCCACGAGTCCTCGCTCTCCGCCAGCGTCCACTCGATCCTGGCCAGCCGGATCGGCTACCGCGACAAGGCTTACGAATTGTATCTGCGGACCGCCCGGCTCGATCTGGACAATTACAATGCCGATACCGATGACGGCGTTCATCTGACGAGCATGGCCGGGAGCTGGCTGGCGATCGTTCAGGGCTTTGCCGGCATGCTGGTCAGGGAGGGACGGTTGCAGCTGAATCCCTACGTTCCCGCCCAGTGGCAGGGTTACTCCTTCCAGATCGCCTTCCGGGGACGTAAGCTCAAACTGGAGATCGCGGCGGACCGGGTCTGCATCCGGCAACTGTCCGGGGAGGCATTATCCCTGGACATCTGGGGCCGCGAGTGCCTCACCCAGCCGGGGCAGCGCACCGTGATCCCGGCCCGGCCGGAATCCGCCCCGCGGGTCCAAGACGCCGGCTAAGTGCGCCCGGCGGCGCCGCCGGCAATATTCACAAGCTGACCGTATTCCCCCGATACTGCTCCTTCGGACCATCCGGAGGAGCTTTTTCACTGCCGCAGCCACCGGGGAAGCGGCGGCGCGGGAGGCTGGCCGGCCCTGCGGGAGTCCGGCTGAACGGTATATTCTCCCTGGAGAATGTCGAAAATACAGCGGAGGGAAAGGGTGACGGTTCCGGGGGTTGCTTCGCCGTTGCAAGCAGGGTGGTGATGGGCATGCTGGGATGGGTCGTGGGCGGAACCTTGTGCGGATTGTTGCTGGCGGTGGCGGCCGGCGTCTTTTCGGGCTGGTTCGGGATCATCCGCATCCGCAAGGAACTGCTCCCGGCAAGGCTGCCGGCCATGGTCAACATCTGGCGCAAGCTCACCTGGCGCCAATTCTTCGAGGCCAACCAGCGGGCGCAGAACGGGAAACCGCTGGACCGGCCCTATGGCGCCATTGGCGCGGTATTCAACTGGGAACGGCTGCAGTTTAAGCCGGTCTATCTGAGCCGGCTCCCGTTGCCGGACGCGGCCGCCGTCGATACCGCGGTGGAGCTGGGACCCCTGGCCGCCAAGCCGCTGCGGCTGAAGATCCCCATTCTCATCGGAGGAATGGCCTATGGCAGCGGTTACAGCCTCCGGGCCAAGGTGGCGCTGGCCAAAGCGGCCTCGCTGGCCGGGACCGCGGCGAACACCGGCAACGGGCCGTTTCTGATCGAGGAACGGACCTATGCCGACCGTTTGATCATCCAGTATACCCGGGGGTTTTGGTCCAAGGCGGAGCGGATTCTGCAAAAAGCCGACCTGATCGAGATCGCCCTGGGCCATTCGGCGCGGGGGTCGGCTCCGGTGCGGATCAATGGGAAAAAGATCACCAGCGAGGTCGCGCAGCGCTACGGTACCCTTTCCGGAATTGAAGTACTGATGGCCTCCAGCCTGCCCGAAGTGAAGGATATGGCGGGATGGCGCAACTTGATCCGGAGCTTGAAAGAGGTGGGGGGCGGGGTGCCCATTGCCGTCAAATTCGGGGCCAGCCATTACCTGGAGCGGGAGATGGAACGGTTCATCGAAGGCGGCGCCGATGTGCTCGCCTTCGACGGCCTGGAGGGCGGGACCCACGGCGGCATGTCGGTATTCATGGACGACATGGGATTGCCGATCTTCCCTGCGCTCTGCCGGGCCGTCCGTTATCTGCGGGAGCAGCAGTTGCATCACAAAATCTCGTTGATCGTCGGCGGCGGGCTGGCCAAGCCGGGCGACTTCGCCAAGTGCCTGGCCTTGGGGGCCGATGCGGTGCTGGTGGGGACGATCACCGCCCTGTCCATGTCCCATACCCAGACCGCCAAGGCAGTCCCCTGGGAGCCGCCCACCGGACTGCTGTATAACGACGGCAAGGAGAAGGATAAATATGACTTCGATATGGGCGCGCAGCACCTCTATCATTATTTTCAGAGTTGCGTCCGGGAGATGCAGCTCCTGGCGAGGACCGCGGGCAAGAGCCGGCTCGGCGATCTGACGCAGTCCGATCTGGTGGCGCTCGATCCGCTCTATGCGCGGATCGCCGGAATCGAGGAGAGTTCCGGCGGCTAAATGGCGGCCCCTGCGGCGGAGCGCGCGAGAGGCGCCCGCCCTGGGGGGCGCGGTGCCGCGCGGGAGGGGACCGGCGCCCGCTGCCGGGCGGCACCGGCCGGGGCCGGGGCGGAGGTTGCCCGGAAACGGGGGCGGGTCTCCCAGGGTCAGGCGGCAACCGCCCCGTGTTCCGCCCCAGCCGCCCGGGGCCCGGCGCTTCCCGCCCCGGGCCGGGGAAACTTTGCCCCCGCTGGGCGGGAGATCTGCCGCTTCTTTCGGAGCGATGGTCCCGAAAGTTTGAAAATTATTGACCGCCGGAAAAAGATTTTAGGGCCCCGATGTAGAATAAATATACCATTGCGAATAAAGGTCCGCCCGGTTTCAGCGCGGCGCGGCCGGCCAGTAAAGAATTTTCCAAAGGTGGCGGCCGAAAAAAATGGACAGGCGCTTTTTTCAGCCGCGCGCGGCGGAGTATGAATAAAAATGTTGGGAGCAGGGCGCAGGGAAGAGGCCTTGTTTGCGAATGAAGGAGCGGAAATGATGTTTGTGGCGGAGGCTTGGCGGGAGTATGAATTGATCGATGCCGGGAACGGAGAACGGCTGGAGCGCTGGGGAAAGTATATTCTGCGCCGGCCGGACCCCCATGTGATCTGGCCGGTGATCGGCGACAACCCGCTGTGGCAGAAACCGCACGCCCATTACCACCGCAGCAGCAATGGCGGGGGCGAGTGGGAGTTCTTTGAGAAGTTGCCCGAGCGTTGGACGGTCCGTTACCAATCGCTGGCCTTCACGGTGCGGACGATGGGCTTTAAACATACCGGAGTCTTCCCCGAGCAAGCGGCCAACTGGGATTGGCTGGCCGCCAAGATCAGGGCGGCGCAGGGACCGGTGCGGGTGTTGAACCTGTTTGCCTACACCGGTGCGGCCTCGGTGGCCGCGGCCGCCGCCGGGGCGGAGGTCTGCCACGTGGATGCCGCCAAGGGCATGGTGACGCTGGCCAAGGAGAATCTGGCCCTGTCGGGCCTGGCGGAGCGGCCAGTCCGCTTCATCGTCGATGACGTGCTCAAGTTCGTGCGCAGGGAACAACGCCGCGGCCGCCAATATGAAGGGATCATCATGGATCCGCCTTCCTTTGGCCGGGGCCCCAACGGCGAGGTCTGGAAGCTGGAAGACGAATTATTCAACCTGGTCGGGGCCTGCGCGCAGGTATTGGCGGAGCGGCCGCTCTTTTTCCTGATCAACAGTTACACCAACGGGATCACCCCCTTGGTGCTCGATAATATTCTGGGGATTCATTTGAAACCGCGCTTCGGGGGAGTGTTGCATTCGGGCGAGGTCGGGCTGCCCGTCACCGCCACCGGCATGATCCTGCCCTGCGGCAATTCCGCCCGTTGGGAGGCGGCGGGATGAGCGCTCCCGCCATTCCCATCCTGTATGAGGACAATCATCTGCTGGTGGTGGTCAAACCGGCCAATCTGCCGACCCAGGCCGACGAGTCCGGCGATCCCGACCTGTTGAGCCTCTTGAAAGAGGACCGGAAGCTCCGCTACAACAAACCGGGCAATGTCTATCTCGGGCTGGTGCACCGCTTGGACCGGCCGGTCGGCGGGGTGATGGTCTTCGCCAAGACTTCCAAGGCGGCCGCGCGCCTCTCGGAACAGGTGCGGACCCGGCAGCTGCATAAGATGTATCTGGCGGTGGCCCAAGGGCAGCCCGAGGCCCTCCGGGGCCGGCTCGAACATTATCTCCTCAAAGATCAACGGACCCGCCGGGTGGCGGTCGTCGCGCCGGGCACGCCCGGCGCCAAGGAAGCGCTGCTCGATTACGAAGTGCTCGCCACCACATCCGGCCGCGAATGGTCCCTGCTGCGGATCGATCTGCTGACCGGGCGGTCGCACCAGATCCGGGCGCAACTGGCGGCCATCGGCCATCCCTTGTATGCCGACTGGAAGTACGGCGCCGGATCGGACGTGCCGGGGCAACCCGTCGCTTTATGGGCGGCGCTGTTGCAATTGAACCATCCCACCACCAAGCAGCGCTTGACTTTTCAATCGCCCCCGCCGCCGTTGCATCCTTGGGATTGGTTCGATCCGGCCGCAGCGGGGTCTTGGACTATCGACACGGAACAGCCCGGACAGGGTTGAGAGTGTTCCTGCAATGGGGTGATAGACATGGATGAAGAGACCGGAAGAGAAAAACGGCGCGGTCCCGATTTCTGGTGCAAGATGATCCGCTGGATGGAGATTCAGGCTTGGATCCTGGCCGGGGCCATCCTCTGCCTGCTGGGGCTGGCCAAGCCGCGCAGCGTCACCTTGTATGACCGTTTTTACGGTTCTCCGGCTACCGCCGCGCCGGCGGAGACGGCCTGGAATTTTTACGCCTTGCGCTGGGCCCTGGTATTAATGGTGGTGCTTCTCGGCACCTGCGGCTACGGGCTGTTTGTCAATGCCCATCGGCACGCCCGGAAAGAAGACCGCTACAGCGTCTCCCTGATGCTTTTGGGCGCGCTTTCGGCGGTCGGGATCATGCTTCTTTTTGTCCTGAGAATCCAATAATGGAGCCACGAAATGATATTTTAAACGATTTGGCTGGTTTTACCTGTAGAATATCCCTTGACTTCTGATACTGCGAATGTTATAATCACAAATGCATCGTGTTCCGGTCGCGTGGCTCAGTCGGTTAGAGCGCTGCGTTCACATCGCAGAGGTCACTGGTTCGAGTCCAGTCGCGACCACCATTTGCGGAGTCGTGGTGTAGTCGGCTAACATGCCAGCCTGTCACGTTGGAGACCGCGGGTTCGAGTCCCGTCGACTCCGCCAATTATTTTTCAATCGTTTGTGCCACGATAGCTCAGTTGGTAGAGCAGAGGACTGAAAATCCTCGTGTCGCTGGTTCGATTCCGGCTCGTGGCACCATTTTTATATCCATTTTGAGAATTTGCGATGTTTATTCGGGCGATCGCCATTGACATCCATATTCCCGGGGCCCGGACGCTCAAGGACAAACGCCAGGTGTTGCAGAGCATCATCGTTCGTCTGCGCCGCCTCAATCTTTCCGTGGCCGAGGTCGGTTATCAGGACCAATGGCAACGGGCCGCTCTGGGCGTAGCGATGGTCGGCGCGGATCTCGGCTTACTGGAGCAGCTGCAAGCGCAGATTCTCCGGCTGATCGAGGAGAGCTACCCGGTGGAGATCGCGCATTGGGAGATTCGCGATTACGAATGACCCTATTATAGTTGTGGTAAGCCAACGGCGGCGTTGGCTTTTTTCATTTGCGGCGGAAACGCGGAGGAGCCCGGCATGAAAGTACTGGTCTGCCGACATAGCCCCCAGGACGGCCTGGGCCATTTCGAAACGTTGCTGCGCCAAGCCGGCGTGGACTATGAATATCAGGCCATGGACCGGGACGACCGGGTCCGTTCACTCCGGGATTATCAAGGGCTGGTCCTGATGGGCGGGGTCATGAATGCCTATCAGGAGGCCGAATACCCGTTTCTCCGGACCGATCTGGCTTATGTCGGTCAGGCGCTCCGCCTTGACCTGCCGATCCTCGGCTTCTGTCTCGGCGCCCAACTCTGCGCCCGCTATCTGGGCGGACCGGTCACCAAGAACCCCCGGCCCGAATTGGGCTGGTACGAATTGCGCCGGGAGGGGGAGAGTTCGCTGCTGGACGGGTTTCCCGAGCGGTTCCGGGTCTTTCAGTGGCATGAGGATAGCTTCGCCATTCCGCCCGGCGGCCGGCGGCTCGCCAGTTCCGCCAGCTGCCCCAACCAGGCGTTCGTCTGGGGCGAGCGCCTTTATGGCTTGCAATTCCATTTGGAGGTCACCCGGACCATGGCCGAGGAATGGTTGCAGGATGAAGCGGCCGTGACTGCCTGGGGTTTCCGGCCGGAGGCGGTGCTCCGGGACACCCGGCGTTACGCCGCGGCGGCGTTTCCATTGGCCCAGACATTGGCGGCCAACTTCGCCCGGCTGTTGGGCGCCGCGGAGCGGCCGTAGCCCTCGCTTCCCGAATCGGCGGAGACCGCAAAAACGTTATTCTTCTTTAATTCATTATGTCTGGCCCGAACGGATCTCTGCTACGCTCGGCCGCCGCTTCCGAGAATTTTCTTGATAATTTACAGTATATTTATAGAGGAAATAGCCGGATAAAGGCGAATATAATTGTATAAATATTCAAGGAAGCGTTCGATTCCAACTCCGGGTGCCATTGCCGCGGAAGCGGATGACGGATGGATGACAGTGATATTGGATAAAGGCGGTTGGCGGAATGATTGAGTTTCGGAAAGCGAAGATGACGGATGTCGAGGCCATTCATGGTTTGATCACCGAATTCGCCGAAAAAGGACTGATGTTGCCGCGCTCGCGCAACACCTTGTATGAAACCTTGCGGGAGTTCACCATCATTGTGGATGACGGCCGTTTGATCGGCACCGGCGCCCTCCACATCATCTGGGACGATCTGGCGGAGGTCCGGGCCCTGGCGCTCCGCGAGGAGTATCAGGGCCAGGGATTGGGGAAGCGGCTCATCGCCATCCTGGAGCGGGAAGCGGCCGAGCTCGGGATTCATCGGGTATTTGCCCTGACCTACCAGGTGGAATTCTTCAAGAAATGCGGTTTTACAGAAGAGGACAAAAACGCCATGCCGCATAAGATCTGGAAGGAATGCATCGAATGTCCCAAGTTTCCCAACTGCGACGAGGTGGCCATGATCAAACGGGTCGGACCGTCGCCGATTTGACGTTTTTCACGGTTTTTATTTAGCCTTCATCCCGCCGGGAACGGCGGGTTATTTTTACCTTATTTGACGTATGGTTTCCGTCCTGGAGTTTCCTTGATGATGAGAAATTCAAAGAAATTCGGCCAAATTGGGCAAAAAGTTGAATCCCGATAGGATAATCCGGGGAGATTTTCGCGGAAGACAAAAGGTCAGGAAAGAACAAACCACAGGCTCGTTGAATCTTATGGCCCGGTGATCTAAAATCAAATCAGAAGGTCAGAAAAAGTCAAATGGAGGTGTAAGAAATGTTTGACCTGATGCCATTCAGATTCAATGATTGGGAGCGGAAATTCTTCCCGGACTTCTTCAATGAGGAATTCTTCAACCGGGACATCGCGTCCTTCCGGACCGATATTTCCGATACCGGGAAGGAATACTTGATCGAGGCCGAGCTGCCCGGGTTCGACAAAGAAGATATCACCGTCGAAGTGAAAGAGGACCGGCTGACGATCGCCGCCACCAAAGAGTCCAACACTGAGGAGCGGAAAGACAACTACCTGCGGAAAGAACGCCGTACCGGCAGCGTGATGCGGAGTTTCGCCCTGGACGGAGTCGACCGCGACCGGATCCGGGCCGAGTTTAAAAACGGCGTCTTGAAGCTGGCGCTGCCGAAGGCGGAGGAAGTCAAGAATCCGGTCCGGCGCATCGATATCAACTAAGCTCCGCCCCTGATTGCGGATGACGGCTGACGCCGGGACCTTTGCGTTCCGGCGTTTTCTCATGTGCCGGAGACGCGGCTCCGGCATTACGGCTCCGGGGCGTTGCGGCCCGGTTTGGGCTGGAAGAACGCGCAGGGCGCGGCGGAGGATTCGTAGACGAAAAGCGAGGGCAGGCTTTTGGATTTGAAGCCGTAGCTCTTGCAGCCGTTGGGGAATGATTTGTCCCAGGTAATATAGAAATGGCGGCACTGGTAACAATTGATCCGGGGTGGGGTCATGGTTCGCTCCGATCCTGTTTTGCCGGGGGGCGGCTTTTATTCCGGAAGCAGCGGCAATCTCACCGTGAAGCAACTGCCCGCGCCGGGAGTGCTTTGGGCCGTGACGCTGCCGCCCAGGCCTTCAACCAACTCCTTGACGATGGTGAGGCCCAATCCGAAACCGCCGCTCTCCCGGTTCCGCGATTGGTCGGTCCGGTAAAACCGTTCGAAGACATACGGCAGATCGGCGGCGGCAATGCCGATCCCCTCATCCTGCACCGCGATGACGGCCTGGGTTTCCTCCCGCTCCAGCAGGACGGTCACGTTGCCGCCGGACGGAGTGTATTTATGGGCGTTGGAGAGCAGGTTCTCCATCACCTTGGTCAGGGCGTCCCGGTCGCAGCGGACCGTGGCCGGCTGGACGACCCGCAGGGCGAGGCGGAGTTTTTTCTTCTGAAAGAGCGGGGTCATCTGCTGCACCAGACCGGCCAGGAACGGCTCCAGCGCCAGGGGCTCCAGATTGAACCGGTACCGCGCCACGTCGGCCTGGGCGATCTCCTGCAGGTCCGCCACCAGGGTGGTCAAGCGTTTCACCTCATCCAGCAGCGATTCAAGATTCTCGGGCGAGGCCGGGATCACCTGATCGATCATTCCCTCGAGGTGGCTGCGAACGGTCGCCAGCGGCGTGCGCAGGTCGTGGGCCACATCGGCGGTCATTTTTTTGCGGAGTTCGTTGGTTTCCTTCAGCCGTTCGGCTAGGCGGTTCAGGCTGGCGCCCAGCTCGCCCAGTTCGTCGCGGGGCAGGTCCTGGACCCTGCTGTCCAGTTGGCCGGCGGTCATGGCCCGGGCGGTCCGGTTCATCTCGGTGATCGGGTCGGAGATCCGCCGGGCCAGCAGCAGCGCCACCAGGAAGGAGAGAATCCCGGTCAACAGGAGCGCCCCCAGGATCGAGCGGTTGATGGTGGTCCGGAACATTCGGTCCTGGGCGGTCAACAAGTTTTCAAACAGCGTCTTGCCGAAATAGGCCGTTCCTACCTTGGCGCCGGCGACGTAGATCGGCCGCGCCGTGAGAGAATTGGGATTCGGGAGCATCGGCAGGCCGCGGCTGGCCAGCACCACCCGCTCCTGTTCGTCCAGCACGAAGCGGAGTGTTCCAAAGAAATTGTTCCGGCTGGGCGCGAAACGGGGCGGCAGATTCTCCCAGCCGCCGTAGTTCTCGTAAAGCTCGGCCAGGCCGCGGACGACCTGTTCCTGGCGGGCCTCTTCGTTGCCCAGCAGGTAGGTGTGGAACTGCCGGTTCAGAGCGAAATGAATCATCAGGCCGGCCAGAATGATGCTGATCAGGGCGACCGCCATGATGATGATGATGATCTTTTTAAGAATCGCCGATTGCATCCCGGCTGCCTCCAAATTTATAGCCGACACCGAAAACGGTCTGGATGAAAAGAGGCTCATTCGGATTGGGCTCGATCTTCTGGCGCAGGTTCTTGATATGGCTGTCGACCGTCCGGTCGTAGCCCTCGAAGGAGTATCCTTGTGCTTGTTCCAGAAGCTGGGCGCGGCTGAAGACCCGGCCCGGCGCCTGGGCCAGCAGCAATAGCATCTTGAACTCGGTCGGCGTCAGATTGACGGCCTGCTCCTCCCGGAGCACCTGGTGCTGATCGGGCAGGATGGCCAGCCGCCCGCCATTGAAGGAGAGCCGGGTCTCCCGCGACGCGCCGGCCGGCTTGGAGCGGCGCAGATGGGCCAGAACCCTGGCCACCAGCTCGCGCGGGCTGAAAGGCTTGATCAGGTAGTCGTCGGCGCCGATGTTGAGACCGAAGATCCGCTCGTCCTCGGAGCTTTTGGCGGAGAGGATGATCACCGGAACGTCCGAGGTCTGGCGGAGCCGGCTCAGCACTTCCTCGCCGGGCAGCCCGGGCAGCATCAGATCGAGCACGATCAGGTCGGGCCGGCTGGCCTTGGCCGCCTCCAGGGCCTTGAGGCCGTCGGCGGCGGTGACCACCTCGAAGCCTTCCTTCTCCAGGTAGGCCCGGACGATCTGCTGAATCTTCAATTCATCTTCCACCACTAAAATGCGCGCCATGCCATCACCCCGGTTCAATAATTCGGTGTCGCGGCCGCGATTCCTCTCAGCCGGGGCGGCCGCAAACCAAAAAACACAAAATCTCCACAACTGCGCCGCGGCCCGCTGGCTCCGCCGGAACCCGCCCGCCATGAAAGTTTCGGAGATCGGTTCCCAAAATATACGGCGCCGGGGAGGCGGGGACAAAAAAATTAAAGAACTCGGCTTTCACCGGGGTTTCTTTAAAAAACTTTTCCGACTCCGAACCTCCGGCGGCCTTCGCCACGGGAACGGAATCCGTCCTGGCAACGGTAGCGGGGACCGCCACGGGTTCGTCAGCCTCGCCGGAACCCCTTCAGCCGCAGTCCAAACCATGGCAAGGACCGCCGTCCGATCACCAACCGCCCAAATAACCCCGGCGGCGGTTGCCATATTCTCTTTTGTCGCATAATAAGCTGGAGCGGCAAACACCGGTCAAACTTCCGGCGCCGGAGTGGCCCCGGCGGCTCCGGGGGAAGGAGCCGCGCCGGACAGTGCCGGATCCGGCCCGCTTCGTGAGCTTGACTTGACAGGCGCAGGCGATTCCGATATATTTAGGGGTAGTCATGGAATGGGAGCGTGAGCATTGCAATGGGCGTTTGCCCCAAAAGCTTCAATAACCAGACCACGCAGCGCGCTTCGATGCTGAAATTGGATGCCGGTTCAAACGTCGGCCGGTTTTTTCGGTAGAGACTTCCTAAAGAATTTCGATTGGGAAGTCTTTTTGTGATTCTGAAAGGAGCAGTTTCGATGGAAACGGGCAGTCTGTTGCCGCAGATGCTGTTTTTGCTGATCTTGATCGGAGTGAATGCTTTCTTTGCCGCCTCGGAGATCGCCATCATCTCGCTGAACAATCAAAAAGTGAAACGGCAGGCGGAGGAGGGGGACGAACGCGCCAAGCTGCTGCTGGGCCTCATCGACGAGCCGAGCCGTTTTCTGGCGACGATCCAGGTGGGGGTGACCCTTTCGGGGCTATTGGCCAGCGCCGTGGCTTCGGAGAGTTTCGCCGACCAGTTGACGGATTGGGCGGTGGCCGCCGGAGTGCCTCTGGATCGGGGGGTCATGAAGCTGCTGGCCCTGGTCGGCATCACCTTGGTCTTATCCTATTTTACCCTGGTCCTGGGGGAGCTGGTCCCCAAACGGCTGGCGATGCAACAGTCGGAAAAAATCTCGCGCCTGGCCGTCAAGCCGCTGGGTTTTCTGGCGTTCGCCGCCGGTCCCTTTGTCAAGTTCTTGAGCATTTCCACCAATTTTGTCATCCGGGCCCTGGGCGGCGACCCGGCCGCCCATGAGGAGCGGATCACCGAGGAAGAGATCCGGCTGATGGTCGATGTGGGCCAGGAGAAAGGGATCATCCAAAGCACCGAAAAAGAGATGATCGATAATATTTTCGAATTTGACAACACCGCCGTCTCCGCGGTCATGACCCACCGCACCGAGGTGGTGGCCCTGCCGCTCGAGGCCTCGCTGGAAGAAGTCCTGGGAACGGTGATCAAGGAGAAATTCTCCCGGCTCCCGGTCTACCAGGAGTCCATCGACAACATCGTCGGCATCCTGCACGTCCAGGATCTGATCCCGGTCCTGAAGAATCCGACCCGGGCCGCCACTTCCTTCAACCTGAAAAAGATCATCCGGCAGCCTTATTTCGTGCCGTTCGCCAAGAAAACCGACGAGCTCTTCAAAGAGCTGCAAAAGAAGAACAACCACATGGCGGTGGTCATCGACGAGTACGGCGGCACCGCCGGGATCGTCACCATCGAGGACCTGATCGAGGAGATCGTCGGCAATATCTTCGACGAGCATGATGAAGTCGTCCGGGAGATCGAGAAGCTCGACGAGCGCTCGTATCTGGTGGAAGGGACCGTCAGCATGGCCACGGTCAACGAGGTCCTCGACATCGAGCTGCCCACGGATGACTCGGATACGTTGGGCGGATTCGTAATGGCCGAGCTGGGACGGATCCCGGCCGGGGACGAGACCCCTTCCTTCGAATACGCCGGTCTCTCCTTCCAGGTCATGGCGCTGGAAGACAAACGAATCTCCAAAGTCAAAATCACCAAACCCATCTAAGGAGCATCCATGGAGCAGATCATCAGCTGGTTTTGGGCGCTTGCCGAGCGCTCGCCCTTGTTTTACTTGAGCCTGTTCGGCCTGTCGGCCCTCAACGCCTTTTTGCCGCCCATTCCCATCGAGGGTCTGACGATATTGGGAGGATTCATGGCCGCCGGCGGCGCTCTTCAGTCGCTCTGGATCTGGCTGGCCACGGCGCTGGGAATGATCCTGGGCAACAGCGCGCTGTTTTTTTGCATCCAGTCCAACCAGGAGTTCCTGTTGCGCCGGAAGGTGATTAGCAAACACCTGAACCAGGAGGTGTTGGACAAAGGGAAGGGAATGTTCGACCGCTACGGGGTGTGGGCGGTATTCATCAGTAAATTCGTACCCTGGATGACCTTCGGACTGACCTTCTATTTCGGCCTTTCCAAGATTCCGCTGTACCGTATCCTGCCGGCGCTGGCCCTCTCCAACCTGCTCTATTTCGGCGGCCTGACCCTGCTGGGGCGATATGCCAAGGAAGAATGGGACATCCTGGTGGAGATGGTGAAGCCCGCCTATCTCTGGATCGGTCTGGCCGCCCTGGCCGTGGCGGGAATTCTTTTCAAATTGTGGCGGGCGAAACGGAAGCGGAACAAGCTGTAAGATGCCACCTTGCGCCGCCCGGGATCTCTACCGGACGAACGGAGGCGAAAAGCGGGCCTTCGCAGCGGCCAGCGCCGTCCAATCGGTGCCAGGACGCCCGGTTGACCTTGACATCCGCGATGGGCCTTAGTATAATCAGATCAATCGCAAAGAAGGGGAGTAGCTCACGGCGTCAGCCGGCCTTGAAGCGTCAATACGGTGGGTGGACCCACCCGCTTCCGGGTCAAGAGGGATCGGTTCTTGAGAGCAAGACCTTCAGCAATACGGCAACGTATTGTCTGAAGGTCTTTTTTATTGCGCAGCCCCGGAAGAAGAAAGGACGAGTCGCGATGAACAATATGAAAGTTTTCCTGTTGATGTCGGTGTTAACTGCCATTCTGGTGGGGATCGGCAACCTGTTCGGAGGACCCCAGGGGGCGATGCTTTTTTTCCTGATCGCCATGGGAATGAACTTCTTCAGCTATTGGTACAGTGATAAAATGGCGATCCGGATGACCGGCGCGCAGCCGCTCAGCCCGGAGGAGGCGCCGGAGTTGTACGCCATCGTCCGCGAGTTGAGCGCCAAGGCCCAGCTGCCGATGCCCAGCCTCTATATGACCCCCGAGCAGCAGCCCAACGCCTTCGCCACCGGCCGCAACCCCGAGCATTCGGCGGTGGCGGTCACGGCCGGCCTGGTCCGTCTGCTGGACCGGGAGGAGATCGCGGGCGTGCTCGCTCACGAGCTGGCGCACATCAAAAACCGGGATGTGCTCATCGGCACCATCGCGGCCACGCTGGCCGGAGCGATCAGCATGATCGCCAATGCCGCGCAGTGGAGCCTGATGTTCGGCGGCGCCCGGGATGAGGAGGAAGGCGGCGGGAACCCGCTCGGAGCCATTCTGATGATCATTCTGATGCCGATCGCGGCCGCGGTCATCCAGATGGCCATCTCCCGTTCCCGGGAGTACCGGGCCGATGCGGTCGGGGCGGCCATCTCGGGCCGGCCGCTCGGACTGGCCAACGCCCTTACCAAGCTGGAACGGATCGCCCAGCAGTTGCCGGCCGATCTGACCCCGGCCACGGCCCATTTATTCATCGTCAATCCGCTGAGCGGCGCCAGCCTGGCCAATCTTTTCAGCACCCATCCGCCCATTCAGGAGCGGGTCAGACGCCTGACCGAGATGGCGAGCCGCCCCGGAGCGGGAGTTTCGATCTAACATTTAAAACCGGTTCTGTCTACGGTAAGGCCCGCGTCGAATGACGCGGGCCTTCGTTTGTCTATACTGGAACGATCTCCTTACTTCCTCATGTCTTTCAGAATGTTGACCGATTCGCCGACATACACGTCGGCCGCAATCTGGGAATGCCATTCCTTGGCCCGTTGAGACGCGTCCGGATCATTCTCTCCGGACTGGCTCCGCAGGCCATTGACTTTGAGATCCTTTTCACCCGGCAAGTTTTTCAGCTTGTCGGATTCCGCCCTTAAGGCGGCCTGTTCGTCCAGGACCTTGCCCAGCTTCAGGCTCTGGGGATTCTGCTGCTGCTCCTTGAGGTTGGCGATATTATCGGCAATCAGCTTAAAGCCGGGATCGTTTTTCACCCTGGCCGCGCTGTTTTGTTTCAAGGACTTCAGGTCCGGCGCCTTCGGCCACTTGCGGTAGGAAGTACCTTTGATGGTATCCCACGGCAAGGGGTAATCCAGATGCTTCTCGCCGACCTTCAACACGCTCTGGGGATCGGGCAGCGGAATATCCGCGGTCACGCCCTTGAATTGGGTCGACGCTCCGGTGATCCGGTAAAACTTCTGTACCGTCAGCTTCAGCGAGCCGAGCGGCTTGAAGGCCGCGTAATCGTTGGAGACCAGCCGGTCCAGATCGACGAAGGTCTGGACGGTTCCCTTTCCGAATGAGGTCGGTCCGCCCACGATCACCGCCCGCCCGTAATCCTGGAGGGCCGCCGCCAGAATCTCCGAGGCCGAGGCGCTGAAGGAGTTGACGAGCACCACCAGCGGGCCGCTGTAGACGACTCCCGAATCGGGGTCCTTCAATACCTGGCGGTTATTCTTATCCTTGACTTGAACCACCGGGCCGGACTTGATGAACAGTCCCGACATTTTCACCGCATCGTCCAGGGCGCCGCCGCCATTGTTGCGGAGGTCCAGGATGATCCCGGCCACTTTCTCCTTCTTCAGCTGTTCGACCTGGCGCCGGACATCCTCGGCGGAACTGCGGCTGCCGCCGTTGAAATCATGGTAAAACGAGGGCAGGCTGATATACCCGAATTTCTGCTTGGTCTTGCTGTCGGTCAGCACCGCCGACTTGGCATAGGTGTCCTCGATCACCACTACTTCCCGGATGAGCGGGATGACCGTGATCTGGCCGTTCGGTTTCTTGACCGTCAGTCTGACCTCGGTCCCTTTTTTGCCGCGGACCAGTTTCACCACGTCATCCACGGGCATGTAGGTGATGTCGACCGGCTCATTGTCGCCCTGGGCCACTTTGAGGATGAGGTCGTTGGCTTTCAGGCCTTTCTGCCGCCAGGCCGGGCTGCCGGGGACCACCTCGACCACTTTGATATATTCGCCGTCCTCTTGCAACACGGCGCCGATTCCTTCCAGGGTCCCGCTCATCTGAATATCGAAATTCGCCTTGGTCTGAGGCGGGAAATAGCTGGTATGCGGATCGAAACTGGTGGCCACCGCGTCGAGGAACCGGTTGTCGCGCTCCTCGGTGTCATCCAGCAGCCGGTCGAAGGCGCGTTTCTGGCTTTTGGCCACATATTCGCGGGCCTGCGCCTCCAATTCCGGCTGAAAAGCCCGGTTCGCCGGAAGCTGCTTCTTGCCGTGCTCCTCGGGGGAGGCCAGATCGATATAGCGCATCAAGGTTTGATACTTGAGCGTCTTGCGCCACAAGTCCTTCAGCTCGCCCAGGCTGGTGCAGAACTCCCGCTTGTCGGGGTCCACTTCCAGCGTTTCATCGCCAGTGAAGCTGAAAGGTTGTTTCAAAATTTCATTGGTGATTCCTTGAATATCGGCGATCCGCCGCTTCAAGAGGACGTTGGAAAGGGTCAGGAACTGATGCGTGCCCTGCCTTAACTCGTCATCGATCCGGTTTTGAAACTGTTTGAGCTGTTCCATATCGGATTTGAGCAAAAAGCGCTTGTTCGGGTCGAGTGATTTCAGGTAGAGATCGAAGACCCGCTGCGATAGCTTGTCGTCCAGTTTCTGCGGGCTGTAATGCCAGGTCTCCAGGGAGTTGAGCAAGGCATCGGAGATGACTTGCTCCTTGCCGGGTTTTTGCAGCGCCTGGGTATAAGCGGACCCGGCGATCAGCACGACCAGCAGCAGAATCAATATCCTATTGAGTTGCTTTTTCATTTGCACCTTCGCCTTTACAAATTTAATCAGGCCATCGTAATAACGCTATCATCATCGCGGGGATATGTCAACACCGCTCCCTTTGGCTTAACCAAAAAGTAAGCCCCGCTCGTGAAAGGGCGGGGCATTGCGGACAAATGAAAAGTTTTTGGCAGGAATGGTTAATCTCTCCCGGAGTCAGGTGGAGACAGTAGCGCTGGTCAGAATGTAATCCAGTTCGGCGACTGCCACATCCAAATGATGCGCCGCCACCAGCAGCAGCTTTTGGACATCCGCGTCCGGAGTGGAACGGGCCATCTCCCGCAGGCGCTGCGCGTTCCGCTGGCAGTTTTGCGCCGAGTCATGAAACCGATTGACGCTCAAGAATGCTCATCCTTTCGTGAGGATTGTTTTGGCTTCCACGCAAGCATTGATACACATTTCGACCCGGGCCGCGCCCAGACTTGCCGTCTGCCGTTCCATGGCACAAAGCAGCGTATTGGCTGTGGTGCGCAGATCGTGAGCGGATTGGGTGCAACTGTCGATGCATTCCTGAATTTGAGCCGGATTGAGCATGGCTTCACCTCCGGGGTTAGTTTGTCCGAAGGCCGGCAAATCTTGCGTCCGATCCGAAAAAACAAACCGATCCGGCGGCGCAGGATCCCGCCGGACCGGACCGGTTCAGCGCCGGGTGGGCGGGCGGCGGCGGGCCGTCCGCAACCGGTCGGAACGGAGTGCCTTCGCGTTGCGCCGCGCCTCCCGCTCCTCCTCCTCGTCGAAATCCAGCGCCGGCTGGCGGGAGGGCGGAGCATCGTCGTTTACCAATTCCACAATGGTCTCGCCGGCATTGGGCAAAGTGTACGGCGAGCCGTCCTCGCCCCGGTACACCAGGCGAATATGTTCCCGGGCGAACGGAGACTCGGTCAGCCAGCGCCGGACCTGGGACTTGATGACCGGAAAATGCTCGCTGTGCTTGCCCTGGCCATGAATGATCCGCACCAGGCGTTCGCCGTGCTTCAAAGCGTTCAATAAGTGAAGTTCCAGCCGGAGCTGGGCCTCGGCTGCGCTGTAGCCGTGTAAATCGATGGTATTCATCGCGTCACCTCGTTGCGGAATGGTCCAAGGAGAAAGAATTACGCCAATCCAAGTGAGAATTGATTCCTTGCATCGATATTCCGGAGGAACGTTTTGGGTTCCTACGGACCTAACGGTGGAGGTCACCATAAGCTTCTTGACCCCGGCCGGGTTGAAGCGGACTGCTTGATTTCTGCAAAGGCAAGCCTTTTTTAAAAGCCATGTGATAAAGTCCTCAAATTCGGAAATCACTCTTTCAAAAAAAAACGACTTTATCACTTGCTTCTCTGAGCTTTTGTGTTCACCCTGTCCTTCGGACAGGGTTTATCACAACGCTTTTAAACGATCTCATGAAACGGGCGGACGAAACGGGACTCGTCGGCATGCAGGTCCAGGGGGAGCGGGAAACGGGAAGAATCAAAACAGGCATTGCGCATGAAATGATCGTACTCCCGTCCGGCATCGGCCTGGGCGCGCTGGCGAATGGGATTCAATTCGTTTAATTGTTCGAGGACCAGCTGAACCAGATGGGGGTCGAGCGCCCCGTCCTGAACCCGTTCCGTCAGCAACTGGGCCAGCTTTTCCCGGGACAGTCCGGGCCGGTACGGCCGGTCCTCGGAGAGCGCGGTAAAGAAATCGGCCACCGCCACGATCCGGGAGCCCAACGAAAGATCACCGGCGGGATGATGGAAAGGATAGCCCTTGCCGTCCAGCCGTTCATGGTGGAAAGCCGCCCAGCTGTTGATGGTCGCCAGATCGGTCAATGGGTAGAGCAGACGGTATGTATAATAAGGATGGGTTTTAATCACCGAAAATTCGGAGGTGGTCAGTCGGCCGGGTTTGTTCAGGATGCTTTCGGGGACGACGATCTTGCCCAAGTCATGAAAATAACCGGCGACCCGCAGCATTTGAGATTCACGGTTTGAAAAGCCGCACAACTGCCCGATCTTCTCCGCGCAGACCGCCACTCCGCTGGAGTGGGTGGCGGTAAAATGATTCCGGAAGTCGACCAATTGGGCGAAAAGCTTGGTCAAGGCCAGCAGCCGCTCCAGATCGAGTTCGACGGCGCTGATGCCCGCTTCGGCGGCGAGAATGGCCTGGAGGGAAGGGGAAAAAAGGTCCAGCCAGAAATATTCCTTGGCGGCCAGCGCCTCGAAGGCTTCCACCAGCGGCGGGGCAAACATCTTCCCGCGGTATTCGCGGATTCTGGCCGTGATCCCTTTGACCGGCAACGATTCCCCGCCCGGCTGTTGAATAATCAGCGTATCCAGACGGTCGGCCAGATAAAGAAGCTGGCTGAGCCAAGGGATCGCCTCGCGGTGCGGCGAGTTGCTGTATTCGGTCCAGTTCAGATGGTGGTAAAGCACCAGCGGCGCGATGGGGGCCAACGGCGGAAACTGTAAGAGCAAATGATAGCCTAAAACCGCATGAATATGCGGCTTTTGAAACTCAAACTCCAGGGCCTCCAGGCGATCTTTCAAAGACAGCGAGCCGCAGTCATGCAAGAGACTGGCGATCACCAGCTGTTTCCGTTCCTCGGCAGGCAGATTCATCTCCAGCGCCAGATTGAGCGCAATGTAGGCAACTCGTTTGTGATGATTGGCGATACTGGGGCTGATCAGATCGATGGCGTCGGAGAGGCAAAAGATCAGATCGCCCAAGGGTACCTTCAGTTCTTTAATCATGCTGACAGCCTTTCGTCCCGAGATAGGCTTTAGAATGCGAATTAGAGTAAAGAAATTTATTTGCTCCTATTTCGAAGCGTTGTGATAAACCCTGTCCGAAGGCCAGGGTGAACACAAAAGCTCAGAAAAGCAAGTGATAAAGTCGTTTTTTAGTCCATTGAAAGGATGATTTCCGAATTTGAGGACTTTATCACATGGCTTTTAGAGCTTATCCTTTAAAAAAGCCCCCAGTTGCTTGTCGACATTGCGGATATGGGCGTTCAACCAGTTAATGATGATCCGGTTGGTCAGGATCACCAGATTCAGTCCCGGACCTTCTTTCGCAAATGCCTCTTTAAGCGGCGCCAGACTCTGAACGAACTGTTCGTGCTGGGCTTGGTGCTCGGCCATTTTCGGATAGGCAAAACGGGTCATGTATTCTTCTTCGGTCCCAAAATGGGTCACCACGTATTCCTCAAGGAATTTCAGCAGACCGCCGACGGTATCCCGGCCTTTTCCCTGGTTGCAAGCTTCCAGCAGTTGATCGACCCGATGAAACAGCTCTTTATGCTGGTCGTCGATGGCCGGCGAACCGACCGCCAGATCCGGTGTCCATTCGATCTTCATTGATAATCAACCTCCCGTCCGGAAATATCGAAATTCATTATTTTCAAAATTTCGACACGGTCTGAGAGAATCCTATTAAAATTTGGATGAATGAAAAAAATTCGGGACTGCCGTAGATCAAGAAAGTTACGCATTCCCGCTTTAAAAGTCGGCTGCAAAGGGTCAAACGATCGCAATTTTTCATCTTTTGAATCAAGGGAGACAGATCAGAGAATTTCAAATTACCATAATATTCCCTTCGCAATACAATATATAGTGAGTAGCCCGGATATATCAATCAATATATTGTTTTGCGAAGCTTTTTCGAAGCGATTTGAAATTCTCTCAGTTCGCAGCGCAGCTGCACATTGACGAAACGGATTCCAGTACTATTATAAATGAAAGAAGACCCTGGGAAACCTCAGGATCTTCAGGCCTATTTTCGGTAAGATTCGACAGATACGGCATGCTTATGAAGTTCCTTTGGCGCCGGCCAGGATCCGGATGTCCTCGATCCGGATCTGGAGCCCGTAGCTCTTCTGAAGCGCCATATTCACCAGGCCGGTATGGTTCAGATTCATCATGCAGAAGCCCGGCAAAAAGGTGGCGCGGCATCCCAGGACCGGTTCCCGGGCGACCTCCTTGGCCACTCCCTCAAAGCCAATCATATGATAGGCGTGGACATCTTTGGTTTCTTTTTCCCGGGCCCATTTCGGCCCAACCACCCAGGTGTATAACAAACCGGTCACCGGATCGGCCTCGATCACCGACAAGACATGAGGGATCGGACAGCCGGCCCCCATCGGCCGCCCCAGGACGAGATCGCCTTTGTGGATCGCTAACTTTTCCACCAGATCGCTCCGAAAGGGGAGAACGATCTTCCGGGCGGAGATCTCTCCGGGTAAAGCGCCGAGGACAAAGTCATACCGGTTCCCCAGGATATCGGCGCCGCTATATGCGGCGGTGTCGAGCGGTTGGGGATGTTGCAGGGCTTCCCGGTGATAGAAAGGGCAATCCGGGAGTTCCTTCTCTTGATTGCTGACGGAGGTCATAAAATCGGCGCAGCTTTTGCTGCCGCAGAGGCCGCAATTTTTCTGCGGGGGCTGCCAGTGCCGGACCGTTCTCATCTTCATTCACCTCGATACAGATATTCGGCCATTTGACAGTCGAGCTTTTTTACTACGCCGAAATGATGTTTCCAGCCGATCTCCTTTTTCCCTACGCAAATCGTGCAGGTTCCCAACGGCGGACTCCCTTTGAGGATTAAATGATCCTTGTCGATATCCGGCGATTCCCGGATGAGCCGGTACAAGCGCTGTAACGAAGTACCCTGGAGGGCATTGGTTTCCAAAAGGATGATTCCGGGGTGGACTTCCTTAATCTTTTGGATCAAGACTTCCCGCTCGGCCTGGCTCACCAGATCGATCTTGGTGACCACCGCGACGTCGGCCAGGCTGACCATGGCTCCCATCTTTTCGGGCGCATGGATCCCGGAGATGGAGCTGAGCACGATGATGCCCAGCCCTTGATTGAGATAGGGCGAGCAGCGCAGGCATAGCCCGGCGCTTTCCACAATGAGCAGGTCGGAACGGTTCTCCTCCGCCCAGTCCACGACGTCGCCCAGGACCATCACGCCGGCGTGATCGGGGCAGAGATCGCCCGAATACACTTTTTTGGTGAGGATGCCGAACTCGTGCTCCAATTCGATATCCTCGTAAGCCTTGACGACATCGATCTTGAGAAATGCCGTCCGCAACTCGTCTTTTACATTCGCTACGATCTGTTTGATGACCGCGGTCTTGCCGGCTGAAGGCGGACCGGCGATGATAATCAGTTTCATCAGGGACACTCCTTTTCAAAGCATTGTGAGGTACCCGGCTAAAAAGCCGGGAGGGTCACAACGATTGTTTCTATAATCCCATGGCTTTTGAGCCAAACTTAAATTGCCAATTCCGCGGTGATGATATTTCCGGAGCGCAGGTGTTCCCGAATGGTTCCGATCCGTTTATCGACCTCGATCAGCTTCTTCACGGCCGACTCTTCCTGGGCGTTGCGGAGCAGGACTTTTTTGACGCCGCCATGCTCCATGATCAAGCGTTTCTTGGTATTCAGGGCGATGACCGGATCATGGGTCACGAAAACAATGATTTTGCCGCTGTCTTGAATGATCGCCATGACCTCTTGCTTGAAAATGCCGGCGTTCTCGATCTCATCCAGCAGAATGACGGGGGCCGCTCCGATGAGGACGGCGTCGGCGATCAACAGGGAACGGGTCTGTCCCCCCGATAAGGTTGTCACGCGGTGCGAGGCCGCTATCTTTTCGCCGGTGAAAGTATTCGCCAGCTCTAAAGTACCCGGGATAATGCCTTGATCATCAATCTCGCGCGCCCGGGCGTGAATCTTCAAGAAATTTTCCACCGTCAGATCCGCGAAGCATTTGGTGTTCTGGGTAATCATCGCGATCGGCTTGAGGGAAGGGTTGTAGCGGACCGAGTCTTCGGGAACCTTGCCGTTGATCAGGATCCGGCGCCGGGTCGAGGTATCGCCTTGCGCCATCAACTCGATATCGGTGATAAAAGCGGTTTTCCCGCTGCCGGTCGGGCCGACGATCGAAATGGTTTCTCCGGGACGCAGCTGGATCTGCTCATAGTTCTCACGCTGGCCATCCCGGTTATAGCCGGGGAGAATGGTTAATTCAGTCATTACTGGTCACCTATCCTATCCATAAATCTTTTCTAATGTATTCATCGAGCACTGCCGAGGTGTTGCCCGCAACGATTTTGCAAATAATCCGTGCCATTGGCTCGAACCGTCTTTGCCGGGAGCCGGGAAATTTATGATCTCAACATTCGCAGATTAAATATACCAGTAAACCCTCGCAGTCATAGGTATAGCATCATGACAAGAAATTATCTTGACATATATAAAAATAAGTGATTGGGCTTCTATGTAAAAAAATAAACAAATGAATGGATGCGATTGAGGTCGATGGGGACTATTCCTGCCCCCACCCCCCCAGGACCAAAGGGTGTAGTGGGACACCCTTTGGAATCCGCCCACTTGGAACCGAGGTTCCAAGACCTCCTCATTCATCCGGGGTTTTAGCATGTCGCCGCCATCCCTGGCATTTCGACTGGCAACCAAGTGTAGGCTTCCGTTTCCGACCGCAGGTTTTTCATCCACGAAAAGATGCGTCGTCCGCCTTCTTCCCTGAAGGCGGTTACTGTTTCGTAAGCTAAGGGCTTCTAACGACTTTTGAGTTTGATTAAAAACCAGAAAAGACAAAATAGCACCCGTCTCCATGGAGGGAGTCGGCGCCGCTTCTTTTCCAATGCAACGACATTATTCCTCGAGTATAGATGATTTGCGAAAATAACGAACGCTTTACCGTTTTTTCGCAAATCATGTGATTTACGATAATGTCGTTGCATAGGAGGATGAAAAACAGCGGTCGGGAACGGAAGCCATGACCTGGTTGCCAGACAGATGGCCAGGGATGGCGAAGACGTTCTAGAACCGGGATGAATGAGGGAGGCTTGGAATCCGTAGGTTCCAACGGTTTTTTGGTTACTTTTTTACCGCTAAAAAAGTAACCCGTCGCCGGAACCGTGGGCCAAAGGAACAAGCATCCATAAGTTTTTCCCCCTCAATATTCAATATCAGTTCTGCTTTTAGGCCGTTTGTCAAGCTAACTTTCTATTTTTGCTTCTATGCTTATGTATCCATGGCTTTGTTTGCTTTTTTCTCTGCGAATGTTGAGTTATGATGAATTCAATGGCTTTCCACCCATCCGATAGTATCGATGGCATGGGTTAATTTACGGCGCGAAGAGATTACGGCAGGAAATTCCGCGTGCCGCGTAAAATATTGTAGTGATTGATCGTGCCGTGATCCGTGACATTCAGCATGTTGAGGACCAAAGTGCTGGGAAGACGGATCAAGGATGACTGGAGGAAGCATGAATATTCAAATCTTCGGGGTCTTGAAATGCCAGGATACCCGCAAAGCGGAGCGATACTTCAAAGAACGGCGGATCCCGTATCAATTCGTCGATCTGACCCGCAAGGGTTTGAGCAAGGGGGAGCTGGAGCGGGTCAGCCGGGCCGTCGGACTGGAAAATCTGATCGACAAGACCGGCAAACAATATCAGAAACGTCAGTTGCAGTACTTGGTCCATGATGTGACGGAAGAGTTGCTGAACGATCCGTTGCTGTTCAAGACGCCCATCGTCCGCAACGGAGCCGAGGCGACGGTGGGGTATCAGCCGGATGTCTGGAAGACGTGGGATTAGAAGGTTAAACTGCCAAAGTGAGGGATAACGCCGATGAATTTGACCATGGAGACCAGCAGCCGGATCAACCGGGTCTTCGCGGAGGCTTGGGCCGAGGGGCGCGGCGTGCTGTATGAGTTTGAGGTATACCGGATCCTGGAACAGCTCGATTTGGGAGTGCCGGCCTTTCAATTCGTGAGCGATCCGCGCGCGGTCGATGAAGAACTGTTGAAGCCATTCGGCCGCCATCTGATGGTGAAGATCGTCTCGCCGCAGATCGCGCATAAACAGAAGGTCGGCGGGGTCAAGAAGGTCAAAAACGAGGACCCGCTCTTCATCCAGTTTGTACTGGAACGGATGCGCGCCGAAGTGCTCGGCCATTTCCCGGCCGGGGCGGCGCCGGAGATTGAGGGGTTCCTGCTGGTGGAGCTGATCCCCCATTCCCAGGCGCTGGGCTATGAAACCCTGATCGGCTTCAAGGAAGATCCGGCCTTCGGCCCGGTGATCGCCTTGAGCAAAGGCGGGGATGACGCCGAGTTTTTCGCCAAATATTTCAATCCGGCCAACCTCTTCATGCCGTCTTTTGACCGGGCGGCCGCCCGCCGGCTGGTGGAGACCCTGAATATCCGCCATAAGTTCGCCGCCCTCGGCCACCCCGAATATCTCGATTATGTGGCGGACGCCATCGCCAAGGTGAGCGCGCTGGCCTATGCTTACTCGTTCGTGGCGCCGCAAGCCGCGCCGTTCATCATCAAGTCGCTGGACGTCAATCCGTTTGTCTTTGCCGAGGACGGCCGGTTTGTGGCCATCGACGGCTTTGCCGAGTTTCAACCGGCGGCTGAGACTGCGCTGGCCGTGCCGCCGCTCCGCCGGGAAGGGCTGGACCGCTTCTTCACGCCGCGCGGCGTGGCGGTGATCGGCGTCTCCGGGGACCGGGCCAAATACAGTCTGGGACGGGAGATTGCCGGGCTCCTGCATGAGCTGGGCCGGAGCGACCTCTATTGCGTCAACGCCCGGGGCGGCGAGGTTCTGTTTGGGGAGAAAGAGTATCCTTTATATAAGAGCTTGCGCGAGCTGCCCGGCCCGGTGGAACTGGCGGTGTATGCCGCGCCGGCCCAATATACCGTGGATTTCCTGCGGGAAGCCGCCGAGACGGGAGTCCGGGCGGTGATCCTGATCTCCGGCATTCCGGCCGAGTTGAAATACTCCGAGTTTGCCGCCCAGATCGGGGCGGTGCTCCCGCCCGGACTCCGGATCATCGGGCCCAACTGCATGGGAGTCTATTTCGCGCCTTCCGGAAACGAGCCCGGACTGAATACCTTGTTTGTGGACGAGAAGCGGCTGGAGATCAGGTCCTCCGAATTCAGCAACACGGTGTTGCTCACCCAGAGCGGCGCTTTTTCGGTGACCGCCATCGACAAGATGCAACGGTCGCGGCTCTTCCGGGCCATCGTCAGCTTCGGCAACAAGTACGATGTCAAAATCACCGATCTGCTGGCCTACTTCGAAGCCAGGGACGGGATTGAAGTGATCGCGTTGTATGTGGAAGGACTGGACCCGGGCGAAGGCCGTCGTTTCTTCGAGCTCGCCCGGGAGTCCGCCAAACCGGTCATCATTTATAAATCGGGACGGACGGAAGCCGGCGCCCGGGCCGCCGCCTCGCATACCGCTTCGATGTCCGGCAGCTATGACGTGTTCCGGGCCGCCTGCCGCCAGGCCGGGGTGATCCTGGCCGAAACCATTGAAGAGCTGTACGACCTGACCAAAGTCTTCTCCTTGCTGGTCTCCAGGATCCCGGCGGGCAACCGGGTGGCCGGAGTGGTTAACGCCGGCTTTGAGTCGACCGTGGGCGCGGATGAGCTGCGCCAGTTGGAACAGGCCCAACTGAATGAAGCGACCATTGCCAAGCTGAACCGGATCAACCCCTATGGGCTGGTGGATACCAGCTCGCCGTTTCTGGACGTGACGCCGATGGCCGATGACCGGATGTACGCGGCCTACGTGGAGGCGCTGCTGCAGGATGAGAACGTCGACTGCGTATTCGTGGCGGTGGTGCCGCACGCCGCCTCATTGAAGACCACTCCCGACACTTGTCGTCATCCCGAGAGCCTGGCCAATCTGCTGGTGGATCTGCAGCGGCGTTATGCCAAGCCGATGGTGATCTCGGTGAACGCGGGCCGCTATTATCAGGAGTTTGTGGCGGTGATGGAGGAGAATGGCTTGCCGGTGTATCCCAATATCCGCGCCGCGATTCAGTCGTTGGACGCCTTCGTGGAGTTTTGGAAGAACAAGCGGCATTGATTGAGCGGAGCTTTATCCTTTTGAAATGGGCAGCGGCAGGAATGGTCTGAGCATGCCTGGCCATTGCGGGAGGATGCACGGGAATCGGGCGAGTATCTTCGGTTACTGAGAGAGCATGCGCACTTGCTGCGCATGCTCTCTCAGTAACAGTGCGAGCTGACTTAGTAACAGTGCGAGCTGACTTAGTAACAGTGCGAGCTGACTTAGTAACAGTGCGAGCTGACTTAGTAACAGTGCGAGCTGACTTAGTAACAGTGCGAGCTGACTTAGTAACAGTGT